>NZ_JBFAMU010000331.1:0-5596 GCF_040656655.1 Micromonospora sp. NPDC049799 | reverse complement strand
GCGCGGTGCCCGGCGGCGCCGCGCGCCCCGGCCAGCAGGAGATGGCGACCGCGATCGAGGAGTGCGTCTCCGCCCGCGAGCACTTGCTCGTGCAGGCCGGCACCGGCACCGGCAAGTCGCTGGCCTACCTCGCCCCGGCGCTGACCGTGGACGGCCCGGTGGTGGTCTCGACGGCGACCCTGGCGCTGCAGTCGCAACTCGTCGAGCACGATCTCCCCCGGCTGGCCGACGCGGTGGAGCCGCTGCTCGGCCGCCGGCCCACCTTCGCGGTGCTCAAGGGCCGGCACCACTACCTGTGCCTGGCCCGACTGGACAACTCCACCGAGGACGAGCCGGAGGACACCCTCTTCGACACCCCCGCGCCCCGCCCCGCCGGCGGGACAAAGTGGCTGGGTGAGGCCGGCCGGCTCGGCAAGTCGATCCAGCGGCTGCGGGACTGGGCGGAGAAGACCGACACCGGCGACCGCGACGAGCTGGACCCGGGGGTCGACGACCAGGCGTGGCGGCTCGTCTCGATGCCCGCCCGGGAGTGCGTGGGAGCCGCCCGCTGCCCGTTCGGCGCGGAGTGCTTCGCCGAGGCGTCCCGGGCCCGCGCCCGCGAGGCCGACATCGTCGTCACCAACCACAGCCTGCTCGCGGTGGACATGCTCGCCGGCCGGCAGATCGTGCCGCCGCACAAGCTGCTCGTCGTGGACGAGGCGCACGAGCTGGCCGACCGGGTCTCCTCCGCCGCCCAGGCCGAGCTGGTGCCGGAGCTGATCGACCGCACCGCCAAGCGCGCCCGCCCGCTGCTGCGCCCGGAGACCGCCGACGGGCTCACCGCCGCCGGCGACGCCCTCACCGTCGGGCTGGCCGAGGCGCCGGCCGGCCGGATCACCTCCGGCCTGCCGGGTCCGCTGCGCGACGCGTGCACGCTGCTCGACGCGGCCACCCGGTCGGCGCTCGACGCGATCGGCGACGTCAAGGCCGACGACCCCGACCCGGTGCGCAAGCAGCAGGCCAAGGCCGCCCTCGACGAGCTCTCCACCACCGCGCAGCGGCTGCTGGACGAGGCCGACCACGACGTGGCCTGGGTGGAGAAGAACGACACCACCGGCCGGCGGGCGCTGGTCGTCGCGCCGCTGTCCGTCGCGGGCACCCTCGCCACCCACCTGTACGAGGAACGCACCGTCGTCGCCACCTCCGCCACGCTGACGCTGGGCGGCCGCTTCGACACGGTGGCGCGGGCGCTCGGCCTGGAGGCGCCCACGGCGGGCCCGCCGACCCCGGCCGCCGCCGCCCTCGCCGCGTCCACCGGACCCGACCGGCCGCAAGCCACGCGGGGCGCCGCCGGCCCGGGCGGGAGGGTCACGGACGGCACGCCGGGCGTCCCGGCGACCTCGGGACCGGGCTGGCGCTCACTCGACGTGGGATCCCCGTTCGACTACGCGCGGCAGGGCATCCTCTACGTGGCCGCGCACCTGCCCCGGCCCAGCGTCTCCGGGCTGCCCGATGCGGCCGGTGAGGAGCTGCTCGCGCTGGTCGGCGCGCTCGGTGGCCGTACGCTCGGGCTCTTCTCCTCCCGACGGGCCGCGCAGCAGGCCGCGGAGCTGGTCCGCGCGCGGACCGACCTGCCCGTGCTGCTCCAGGGCGAGGAGGCGCTGCCGCTGCTGGTCCGGCGGTTCCGGGAGGAGAAGTCGAGCTGCCTGTTCGGCGTGATGTCACTGTGGCAGGGCGTCGACGTGCCCGGTGACGCGTGCCAGCTGGTGGTCATCGACCGGCTGCCGTTCCCGAGGCCCGACGAGCCGCTGGCCGCCGCCCGCGCCGCCGCGGTGGACGCGAACGGCGGCTCCGGGTTCGCCGCCGTCAGCGTGCCGATCGCCGCCGTCCGGCTCGCCCAGGGCGTCGGCCGGCTGATCCGGGCGACCGGTGACCGTGGTGTGGTCGCGGTGCTCGACTCGCGGCTGGAGACCGCCCGCGGCTACGGGCCGTTCCTGCGCCGCTCCCTCCCACCGTTCTGGTACACGACCCGCCCGGACGTCGCCCGCGGCGCCCTGGAGCGCCTCGCGAAGGCCTGACCGCGCCCCTCGCCCTTCGTGGATCAAGCGTGATCTTGGTCAGGGGGCCTTGGCGGCGACGACGACTGCGTCGGGCGGAGTGTCCGGCACGGTACGCGCGGCGAGACGCCGGACGGCCGTGTTCAGCACGGCGATCAGCGGTACGGCGACCAGCGCGCCGGTGATTCCGGCGAGGACGACGCCCGCCGCGATCCCGATGATCACCGCGAGCGGATGGATGGCCACCGCCCGGCCCATGATCAGCGGCTGGAGCACGTGACCCTCCAACTGCTGCACACCGATCACCACACCGAGGATGATCAGCGCGGTCACCGGGCCGCTGTCGACGAGCGCCACCAGTACCGCCACGCCGCCGGAGAGGGTGGCGCCGACGATCGGGATGAAGGAGCTGAGGAACACCAGGGCGGCGAGCGGGAAGGCGAACGGGATGTCGAAGATGATCAGGAAGATCCCGATGCCGACCGCGTCGATGAAGGCCACCAGCACCGTCGCGCGAACGTACGCACCGAGCGTGGCCCAGGAGGCCCGGCCCGCGTCGTCGACCTTCCACCGGGCGGCTACCGGCAGCAGCCGGACCAGGAAACGCCAGATGTTGTTGCCGTCACGCAGGAAGAAGAACGTCGCGAAGAGCACCAGGACCGCGCCGGTCAGCACCTCGGCCAGCGTCGCCGCGGTGGAGAGCGCGCCACTGGTGAACCGTTCGGTGTTGTTGTTGACCCACTGCTCGGCCTCGTTGATGTAGCGGTCGAGCTGGCCGTCGTTCAGGTGCAGCGGGCCGGTCTTGAGCCAGTCCTGGATCTGGCGCACACCCTCGGACGACTTCTCGCTCAGCTCCGGCACGCCCTGGATGAACTCGTTGACCACCAGGGTGAGCGTGCCGATCACCGCGGCCAGGCCACCGACCAGCACCACCGCCGTCGCGAGGGACCTCGGCAGGCGGGCCCGGAGCAGCCACCCGACAGCCGGCGCCAGCAGCGCCGACAGCAGCAGCGCGATCGCCAGCGGAATGATGACGATGCTGATCCGCCCGACGACCCCCAGCAGCGCCCAGAAGACGACGCCGATCACGATCAGACGCCAGCACCAGGCGGCGGAGATCCGCAGCGCGTGGGGAACGTCCGCGTCGTCCCGGCTGGAGGTGGAGTTGTGCACCGCGGCCGGCTGTTGCGCGCCGACGACGGTCGCCGACGGCGGGGCCACCGGCCCAGGGGAGGCCGGCGAGGCGACGGCCGGCGTCTCCGGGTGGTCGGCGTGGTCGGCGTGGTCGGCCCGGCCGGCGCGCACCGACTCGCGACCGGAATCGTACGCACGGCGGAGCCGACCGCGTACCCGCTCGAAGCGGCTCAAGCGCACCTCCTGGCATGAGAAAGGGACCGCGCACGGGGTCAGTCGGACAGGATACGTCCGACCCCGCCCACCGTAGGGCAGTTCGGCCACACATTGCCCCCGTCCACCGGCACGTAACCACTCCCGGACAGGCGCGGACGGCCACGGACGGGCACGGTACCGTCTGCGGCGTGACCGCCGACCACACGAACCTCGACTCCGGCCTGCCGATCCGACTGCTGCACGACCGCGTGCTGGTACGGATGGAGGGCAGCGAGGGTGAGCGCCGCTCCACCGCCGGCATCGTGATCCCGGCGACCGCCGCCGTGGGCAAGCGGCTCGCCTGGGCGACCGCGGTGGGAGTGGGCCCGAACGTCCGCGCCATCGTCTCCGGCGACCGGGTGCTGTTCGACCCCGACGACCGTTCCGAGGTCGAGCTGCACGGCCGCGGCTACGTGCTGCTGCGCGAGCGCGACGTGCACGCCGTGGCCGCCGAACGCATCGAGAACGACTCCACCGGCCTGTACCTCTGACACCCGGCGCCGTCGGCGTCGTTTGCACCGCTCCCCGCCGGGAAGCCAGCCGCACCACCGGCCTGGGGAGGGACGATGCCGGATTGGATAAGGAAGCTGTTGTTCTGGGGGTTCATCGCGTTCCTGATCTACTTCATGGCCTTCCGGCCCGAGGGCGCGGCGGAGATGTTCGGGGCGATCGGCGCCGGCCTCCTGGCGTTGTTCCAGGGCCTCGGTGACTTCCTCACCAGCCTGATGACCTGAGCACCGGTCAGGTCGGGGACGACGGCGGGGGTCAGGGGCGGCCGGGCGGCCAGGGCGCCGCCGGGCCGGGGCCGTACCAGCCGGGCGGGCCGTAGCCGGCCGGCGGGGGCGGCGGCGCGAGCACCACCGGGATCGGCACCACCGGCTCGTCCGGCGCCTCGACGGTCCGCTGCGAGCCGTCCGGGAACCGCAGGTGGTAGCGCTGCCCGTCCCACGTACCGGCGGGCGCCTGCGGGTCCCGACCGACGAAGAACGCCCGGTACCCGCTGATCGTGTCGAGCAGTTCGCGCTCCTCCACGGCGGCCCGCTCCCGGTCGGCGGGCCGGTTGTCCAGGCCCCGCCGCATGCCGTCGCGCAGCAGCGCCAGCCGGGTCGCGGCGAACTGGTAGCCCCGCATCGCCTTCAGCCCGGCGTCGCCGCCGACCCGCTTGGCCCACACCCGTGCCGCGTGCCGCCGCCCGAGGCTGCTCAGCGCGGCCACCTCGGGCGGGGTCAGCCAGCCGGCCCGGACGTAGTCGGGCAGGATGCGCTCGGTGAGCCGTCCCTCCCAGGCCCGCAGCCACACCGCCAGCCCCACCATGCCGAAGAAGATCGGCACCATCACGCCGATGAACCCGTAGAGCAGGATCAGCGTCTCGCCGGTGGCCTGGGTCAGCGTCGGCAGCAGGTTCCACGTGCCGTGCAGCATCATCGCCAGCAGCAGGCCGGCGACCGGGGCGAGCACCCGCACCCGGCGGTCGGCAGCGCGCGCGGCGATGCCCAGCCCGACGCCCGTCATCGCGGTGAAGAGCGGGTGGGCGAAGCCGAAGAGCAGGATCCGCACGATGAAGATGGCGATGACCTGCTGCGTGCCGGTCGCCGGGCCGTACCGCTCCACGCCAGTGGCGTAGCCGTACCCGCCCAGGTAGAGGATGTTCTCCACCATGGCGAAGCCGATCGCGGAGAGCCCGCAGTAGACCAGCGCGTCGGTGATGCCGGAGATCTCCCGGCGCCGGAAGATCAGCAGCAGGATCGGCCCGAGGGCCTTGGTCAGCTCCTCGATGAAGGGGGCCACCAGCACCCCGGTCAGCGCCGTGGGCAGCCCCAGGTCCTCGAACCGTCCCGCCGAGAAGTTGTTGACGGTCAGCGAGGCGGCGGTGGACACGAACGCGCCCCACGCGAAGCAGAAGATCAGGTACCGCAGTGGCTCCGGCTCGTACCGGTCGAGCCACAGGAAGCAGGCGACCAGCACCGGAACCGGAAGGATCGACGCGACCAGGCCGATCAGCAACGCCTCGACGCCGAGGCTCTCCCCGAGCCGGAAGAGCATGAACACGGCGCAGGCCGCGATCAGCAGGACCACCCCGGCCAGCGCCACGAAGCGTCGCCAGCCCAGCCGGCGCGTCGGCATCCTCACGGCCGGCCCGCCCGGCGGCGGGGCGTCGAGGGCGGTCGGCG
>NZ_JBFAMU010000330.1:0-5604 GCF_040656655.1 Micromonospora sp. NPDC049799 | reverse complement strand
GACGCGCTGCGGCCGGACTCCGGGGGCGGGGGAGCCGGCACCGCCCCGGCCGGCCTTCCGATCGAAGGTACGCCGGTGGGCCCGGTGCCCGCCGCGACGCCGACCGCCGGCGTGGCACCGGTCGACCGAACCGACGCCGGTTGGCCGGTCACCGGAGGGGGAATCACCACCGGGCCGACGGAGGGTGTGGGAATGAACGCGGTGCTGCTGTCCGGCAGGGCGGTGCTGCCCACGCTCGCGGAGCCCGTGCTGATCGCGGCCAGGATCGGCATCGAGGCGGTGCCGGCGAGCAGGGCGACGGTGAAGAGGTAGCCCCGGGACGGTCCGCCGGCGCCCGGCGCCCGGTGGGCTCCGACGACCCTGCGGTAGCCCGTCGGGGCCCCGTGCCGGCCGAGGAACGGCGATCCGGGGGCTTCCTCTGGCTCGGACACGGCATCCTCCTCGTGTGGTCCGTCCGGTGGTGGCACATGGATCGGCGAACCACCGGATCGGCGGGCGATCCCGCGCGATCAGCCTCGCCCAGTGACGCTGCGTAGGCCAACCCCACACAGCGTGTCGACACGCGTATGTGGCCGAACGGCGACAAATCATCACCGGATCGGCCGCGCGTCGCGAGAAGCGACAGCCGACGCTTCGTGTAACGAAGTGGGCAGGGGTCGAGGTGCGGGCCGGGCGCACTGTGGGCGGACTCACGTGTGATGCGAATATGGACCACGACGGCAACGCAGCCGCGGCCTCCGCGCACCCCCGCGGACGGCACGGCTGAGCGCCGGCGCTCCCGAACCGGGGTCGCTCCACGACCCCGGCTCACGTCGCGCGGCAACCCCCACCGGGGCTAGGCGCGACCGCCAGGAACCGGTCCGGCAGCAGCCGGACAGGCGCACGAGTTGCGCGTTGCCGGGTGACCCCCCGGCGCCGACGCAGACATGACAGGGAGAGACGCATGGCAAAGGGCGACCCCGGGGTCACCAGCCGCGGACGGCGGGCCGCACCCCGGTCCCGGAAGGGCGCGACCGGCGACCCGCAGTTGGTGCAACTGCTCACCGCCGACGGTGAGCGGATCGAGAGCGCGACCGGCCCGGACGGGACCGAGTATCGCGTCGACTTCACGGACGAGGAGTACCGCGGGCTCTACCGCGACCTCGTGCTGGTCCGCAAGCTGGACGCGGAGGCCACCGCCCTCCAGCGCCAGGGCGAGCTGGGCCTCTGGGCCAGCCTGCTGGGCCAGGAGGCCGCACAGGTCGGCTCCGGGCGCGCGCTGCGTACGCAGGACATGGCATTCCCGACCTACCGGGAGCACGGCGTCCTCTACTGCCGGGGCATCGACCCGATCATGCCGCTCGGCCTGTTCCGCGGCGTCGACCAGGGCGGCTGGGACCCGAACGAGTTCAAGTTCAACATGTACACGATCGTCATCGGGGCGCAGACCCTGCACGCGACCGGGTACGCCATGGGTGTCCACATGGACGGCAAGACAGGCACCGAGGACGGCGAGGCCGTCATCGCCTACTTCGGCGACGGCGCCACCAGCCAGGGCGACGTCAACGAGGCGTTCGTCTGGGCCAGCGTCTTCAACGCCCCGCTGGTCTTCTTCTGCCAGAACAACCAGTACGCCATCTCCGAGCCGCTGGAGCGGCAGACCCGTGTCCCGCTCTACCAGCGGGCGGGCGGCTTCGGCTTCCCCGGCGTACGGGTGGACGGCAACGACGTGCTCGCGACGTACGCGGTGACCCGGCACGCGCTGGACAACGCCCGGCTCGGCCAGGGCCCCAGCCTCATCGAGGCGTACACCTACCGGATGGGGGCGCACACCACCTCCGACGACCCGACCCGGTACCGGATCGCCAGCGAGGTCGAGGCCTGGCAGGCGAAGGACCCGATCGCCCGGATGAAGGCGTTCCTGACCAAGCAGGGGATCGCCGACGACGCGTTCTTCACCGAGGTCGACGAGCAGGCCCGCGCCGAGTCGGTGCACCTGCGCGAGCGCGTGCTCGCCATGCCCGACCCCGAGCCGGTGTCGATGTTCGACCACGTCTACCCCAACGGGTCCCCCGAGCTCGACGAGCAGCGGGCGCAGTTCAGCACGTATATGGAGTCGTTCGAGGGGAGCGCCCACTGATGGCCACGGAGACGCTCACCCTCGGCAAGGCCCTCAACACCGGTCTGCGCCGCGCCCTGGAGAACGACCCGAAGGTCGTCATCATGGGCGAGGACGTCGGCAAGCTCGGCGGTGTCTTCCGGATCACCGACGGCCTCCAGAAGGACTTCGGCGACCAGCGGGTGATCGACACCCCGCTCGCCGAGTCCGGCATCATCGGCACCGCCGTCGGCCTCGCCATCCGTGGCTACCGCCCGGTCTGCGAGATCCAGTTCGACGGTTTCGTCTACCCCGCGTACGACCAGATCGTGTCGCAGGTGGCGAAGATGCACTACCGCTCGCAGGGCAAGGTCCGCATCCCCATGGTGATCCGGATCCCCTACGGCGGTGGCATCGGCGCGGTCGAGCACCACTCGGAGTCGCCCGAGGCGTACTTCGCGCACACCGCCGGCCTCAAGGTCGTGACCTGCGCCAACCCGCAGGACGCGTACGTGATGATCCAGCAGGCCATCGCCTCGGACGACCCGATCGTCTTCCTCGAGCCGAAGCGGCGCTACTGGGAGAAGGGTCCGGTCGACGTGGACGCCCCGCTGTCGGAGGCGTACCCGCTGCACTCCTCCCGGGTCGCCCGGGCCGGCACGGACGCGACCGTGCTGGCGTACGGCCCGATGGTGCGTACCGCCCTGGACGCGGCGACCGCCGCCGCCGAGGACGGCCGGGAGCTGGAGGTCATCGACCTGCGTACGCTCTCTCCGCTGGACCTGGCCGTCGCGTACGAGTCGGTGAAGCGCACCGGCCGCTGCGTGGTCGTGCACGAGGCGCCGGGCAACCTGGGCCTGGGCTCGGAGATCGCGGCCCGGATCACCGAGGAGTGCTTCTACTCCCTGGAGTCCCCGGTGCTGCGGGTGACCGGCTTCG
Organism: Micromonospora sp. NPDC049799; assembly: GCF_040656655.1. NCBI lineage: Bacteria > Bacillati > Actinomycetota > Actinomycetes > Micromonosporales > Micromonosporaceae > Micromonospora > Micromonospora sp. NPDC049799. The sequence goes on along the minus strand of NZ_JBFAMU010000330.1, from coordinate 2,588 downwards.
ACACCCCCTACCCGGCCAGCCGGGTGGAGGAGGAGTACCTGCCCGACCTCGACCGGGTGCTCGACGCCGTCGACCGCACCTTCGGATGGTGAGCGGCATGTCGCGGATCAAGGAATTCAACCTCCCCGACCTGGGTGAGGGCCTGACCGAGGGCGAGATCCTCGCCTGGCTGGTCAAGGTGGGCGACACGATCGAGCTGAACCAGCCGATCGTCGAGGTGGAGACGGCGAAGGCGGCCGTCGAGATCCCGGCGAAGTGGGCCGGCCAGGTGCGGGCGATCTTCCACCCGGAGGGCACCACGGTCGAGGTCGGCACTCCGATCATCTCGATCGACACCGACCCGGGCGCCGGCCCGATCGAGGAGTCGACGACCGGCGCGCCGGCCGCCGACCTGCCCACCCCGTCGGCGGCCTCGCTGGCCGCGGTCGAGATCGCGCCCGAGGAGGGCATGGTGGAGCCGGGCCTGATCGGCGGTGCCGCTCCGGGTGGGCGGACCGCCGTGCTGGTCGGCTACGGCCCGCGCACCACGGCGGCCAAGCGTCGCCCGCGCAAGGGTGGGGTGCCGGCCCAGGCCCCGACCACCCCGGCCGCCCCGGCTCCGGTGGCTGCGGCCCCGGCGCCGGTTGCGCCCGCCCCCGCGGCGAACGCCAACGGGCGGGCCACCGGGCTCGTGCTGGCCAAGCCGCCGGTCCGCAAGCTCGCCAAGGACCTCGGCGTCGACCTGACCACGCTGACCGGGTCGGGCCCGCTGGGCTCGATCACGCGGGAGGACGTACAGCAGGCGGCGAGTGGGACCCCGGCGGCGGCCGAGCCGCTGACGGTCACGGCGCCGACCACGGCCGCCGCGAGCTTCGGCGCGGACCGCGAGCAGCGCATCCCGGTCAAGGGGGTACGCAAGCTCACCGCCGAGAACATGTCCCGCTCGGCGTTCACCGCCCCGCACGTGACGGAGTTCCTGACCGTCGACGTGACCCGGGCGATGAAGGCCCTGGACCGGCTGCGCGAGCGCCGGGAGTGGCGCGACGTCCGGGTGTCGCCGCTGCTGCTGGTCGCCAAGGCGGTCCTGCTGGCGGTCAAGCGCCACCCGATGGTCAACTCGACCTGGGCCGGCGAGGAGATCGTGGTCAAGGACTACGTGAACCTGGGCATCGCGGCGGCCACCGAGCGGGGGCTGATCGTGCCGAACATCAAGGACGCCGGCCGGCTCTCGCTGCGTGAGCTGGCGGACGCCATGACCGACCTGGTGCAGACGGCCAAGGCGGGGAAGACCTCGCCGGCGAACATGTCCGGCGGCACCCTGACGATCACCAACGTCGGGGTGTTCGGGGTCGACACCGGTACGCCGATCCTGCCTCCGGGTGAGTCGGCGATCCTCGCCTTCGGCGCGGTCCGTGAGATGCCGTGGGTGCACAAGGGCAAGGTCAGGCCGCGCCTGGTGACGACGCTCGGCCTGTCCTTCGACCACCGGATCATCGACGGCGAGTTGGGTTCGAAGTTCCTCCGCGACATCGGGGACTTCCTGGCCGACCCGGAGGCGGCGCTGCTCGCCTGGACCTGATCTCCTCCGCCCGCCGCTTCCGGCGGGCGCCGGCCGACGGCCGGTGTGCCACGGGTTAACGCCCGGCACACCGGCCGTTGCCGTTGGGCAACGAAACATCAGCCCTGACCCGTATCTGACCTTTGATTGTTCGGCGGGTGTCTCAGCTCACCTAATAATCGATGGAAGTTGGCGGTGGATTGCGCTTCAATGGAGTCACCAGGGGCTGACAACCGAATAGCCAGGAGGAGAGCCACCATGAGCATGATCGAGCGAATCCGTAACCGCCGCGACGCCAGCCGCCGCGCCCGCGCCATCGAGAGCGCGCTGCGCTCCGCGAACTCCCCGGCGGTCCGTGACGAGATCCTCGCCATCGCCCAGCGTCACATGCGCTGACGCTCCACGACATTCCTCGCCTCCTCACGATCGATGGCCCGCCCGGTCCGCCCGGGTGGGCCATCGGCGTTTCAGACCCATTGACACCGGGATTCCCCCTCGCCGCAGCGCCCGGTACGGTGGGGCTCGGTCGTCGCCCGCCCGCCGGAGCGGGCATGTCGATCGAAGCTGTTCGACACCACACGGCAACGGGGAGTCACGACCAGTGCTCCCGCGAGCCCCGCTGGGGCTCACCGGATACCGTGCTGGGAGCCGGCACGGCCGGTGCCGACCGGCGACGCCGGCCGCGGCGCCGACAGGCGACCGGCGGCCGACAGGTGATGGAGGAGGCGCACGCATGACGTCCGAGGGCACGCACCACCCCGGCCAGGAGCCGGACGAGGTGTCGCCGGGCGCCGGCGGACCGGCGCCGTACGGCGACCGGCCGGCGCAGCAGGACAACGGGTACGGCGCCCCCGATCTCGGCTGGGCACCTCCGCCGCCGGCGCGCACCACCCCCGCCGCACCCGCCTGGGCGGCCCACGACAACCAGCCCGCCGCACCCACCTGGGGTGCCGCCCAGGTGCCGCAGCAGGCCGAGGCGAACGCGCCCGGCCCGTGGAACCGGTCGAAGGCGCGTTCCACGTGCTCCGGACGGATGCCGATGCCCTGGTCG
>NZ_JBFAMU010000329.1:0-5616 GCF_040656655.1 Micromonospora sp. NPDC049799 | reverse complement strand
GCGCCAGGATCCATGCTGATCCTGGCGCAAACCCCTTGATCAACCGGAGGGGCCGGGGAGGGGGAGGGGCGGGCGGGGGATCAGGCGCGGGCGGGTTCGGGGGAGCGTTCGGCGGCGTCGGGAGGGGTGCGTTCGCCCTCGCGGTCGAGCAGTTGCATGACCGGGGTGGCCGCGATGCCGTGCACCACCACGGACACGATGACCACCAGGCCGACGGTGGCCCAGATCAGGTCCGCCTGCGGGAACTCGGTCTTCGTGGTGGCGTACGCCAGGTAGTAGAACGAGCCGACGCCCCGGATCCCGAAGAAGGCGATCACCCAGTGCTCCGCCGGACGGCCCGGTGCCCCGCGCAGCGACAGCCAGCCGAGGAGCGGCCGGACCAGGAAGATCAGCGTCAGTCCGACCGCCGCAGCCTCCCAGGTGAGCGGGGCCAGCAGACCGCCGACCACGGCACCGCCGAAGAGCAGCAGCAGCATCACGGTGAGCAGCCGCTCGACCTGCTCGGCGAAGTCGTGCAGCACGGCGTGGAACTCCGAGGTGCGCTCGGCGGCCCGGATCGCCCGCGCCGCCACGAACACCGCCAGGAAGCCGTACCCGCCGATCAGCTCGACCAGCCCGTACGCGAGGAACGTCGCGGCCAACGCGAGGAAGCCCTCGGAGTGCCGGGCCAGGCGCAGTTCGCTCGGGGCGCGGAAGAACAGCTTGCCGAGCAGCCAGCCGATCGCCCAGCCGCCCGCGACACCGGCGGCGACCTTCCAGAACACGTCGATGCCCAGCCACTCGACGAACCAGTCGGACGGGGCGAGGCTGGTGGTGGCGATGGCGATGGCGGCGTACACGAACGGGAAGGCCAGGCCGTCGTTGAGGCCCGCCTCGGAGGTGAGCGCGAAACGCACCTCGTCCTCGGCGTCCTCGTCGTCGTTCGGCTCCCCGACCTGGACGTCGGCGGCGAGCACCGGGTCCGTGGGGGCGAGGGCCGCGGCGAGCAGCAGCGCGGCGGCCGGCACCAGACCGGCCCACCACCAGCCGAGCAGCGCCGTGGCGGCGATGCAGAGCGGCATCGCGATCGCCAGCAGCCGCCACGTCGACGACCAGCGCTTCCAGCTCAGCGGGCGGTCGATCTTCAGGCCGGCGCCCATCAGCGCCACGATCACCCCGATCTCGGTGAGATGGGTGGCGATCTCGTTGTGCTCGAGCGGGTCCGGCTTGGGCAGGCCGGTGGGCAGCAGGAAGATCAGCATGCCGAGGCCGAGGAACGCTATCGGCATGGACAACGGACGACGATCCAGCACCCGCGGCAGGATCCCCGCCAGCAACGCACCGACCCCGAACACCGCGAGCGCGACGTCTACCGGCTCCACGACACCACCTCTCCCGCCGCCCGTGGCGTACGGGCAGGTGGTGTCAGATCATGCCCATGGAAGCCTTTCCGTATTCCTGTCCGGATCGCCGGAACGGGTGACCCTCACCTCCGGGTGGCGATCGGGGAGTCGGCGAGGGCGGCCAGCAGCGCGGCGGGGTCGTCGTACACCGCCACCGCGCCCGCACCGGCCAGCTCGTCCCGGCTGGTGCCGCCACAGGTGAGCCCCACGCACGGGATGTCCAGCTCGCCGGCGGCGGCGACGTCCCACACCGAGTCGCCGACGAACACCACCCAGGCGGCGTCCAGCCCGGACTGCTCCAGCGCCGCCTGCAGGATGTCCGGCGCCGGTTTGCTCTCCTTCGCGTCCGCCGCGCAGGTGACCGTGTCGATCACGTCGTCGGCGGCGAGCGTCCGGCGCAGCGCGCCCACCTCGTGTTCGGCCGCCGACGTGGCCAGCACCACCCGCAGGCCCCGCTCGGCGCAGGCCCGCAGCAGGTCGGCCGCGCGGGGCAGCGGCTCCAGCCGTTCCCAGTACTCCCCGTAGAGCGTCGAGTGGGCGTCGCGCAGCTTCTGGTCCTCGTCCCGGTCGCGTTCCGGGCCGAGGAGGTGGTCGAGCAGCTTGTCCGAGCCCATCCCGATGGCCCGGTGGATCGTCGCCATCGGCACCGGCTGCTCGGACTGGCGCAGCGCCTCCCACCAGCTCACGGTGTGCAGATAAGTGGTGTCGACCAGGGTGCCATCCACGTCGAAGAGCACACCGGCGGGAGTCTCGTGGGCCATGACCGTCCTCCTACCCCGTCCACGCGGCGCCGATGCCACCGCCGGGACCGCCGGACGCGGTCACTCCGCCGGGATGAGGATCTCGAACCAGACCGTCGAACCGCGTACGGTCGGGTCGGTCCCCCACGCGTCGCTCAGCTCCTCGATCAGGCCCAGCCCGCGACCCCGGCTGCTCAACGTGTCGGTCTGCGCCCGGGTGACGGTGCCCCGGGTACCCGAGTCGGCCACCGAGACCAGTAGCCGCTCCGGGCTGAGGTCGATCTCCACCCGGGCGGCGGTGCCGGCGTGCAGGAGCGCGTTGGTGGTCAGCTCGCTGGTGCACAGCACCGCCGCGCCGATCACCGACTCCGGTACCCGCCAGTCGGTGAGCTGGCCGGTCATCCAGTGCCGCACCCGGCTCGGTGCGGTCGGCTCGGCCGGCACCTCCATGCTCGCCGACCGGCTCGGCCGCAGCGCGTGCTCCACCGCGAGCACCGCCACGTCGTCCTCGGTGGTGCCGCCGACGGCGGCGGTGGCGACCGCGCAGAGCGCCCGTGGGTCCCCGCTGCCGGGGGTGGCCACCGCCCCGGCGAGGGCGTCCAGACCGGCCGCCAGGCCCTGCCGTCGCCGCTCCACGACGCCGTCGCTGAACAGCAGCAGCGTGTCGCCGGGGGCGAAACGGACGGTGGTGGTGGTCGGTCGGCAGCCGAGGCCCAGCGGCGCGCCGGTGGGCACGTCGAGGTACTCGGCGGTCGGCTCGCCGTCCGGCGGGCACCGGCGGATCAGCGGGGCGGGGTGGCCGGCGCTGGCCAGGGTCAGCCGGTGCCGGTCGGCGTCGACGACACCGAACACCACCGTGACGAACAGTTCGTGCGTACCGCCCTCGGCGCCGAGACTGGTGACCAGCCGGTCGAGGCCGGCGAGCACGGCGTCCGGGCGCGGGTCGCTCAGCGCCAGCGCGCGCAGCGCGGCGCGCACCTGACCCATCCGCGCGGCGGCCTGGACGTCGTGTCCCGCGACGTCGCCGAGCACGATGCCGAGCCCACCGGTGGGCAGCAGGAAGGCGTCGTAGAAGTCGCCGCCGGCCGCGTTGCCGTCGACGCCCGGGTCGTACCGGGCGGCGATCCGCAGCAGGGGCAGGTCGGGCAGGTGCGCGGGGAGCATGCTGCGCTGGAGGAGCTGCGCGGTGCCGTGCTGGGTCTCGAACCGGCGGGCCCGTTCGGCGGCCTGTCCGACCAGCTCGACCGAGGCGGCCAGCAGCGCGCGCTCGGCCGCCGACCACCCGTGCGGCCGCTGGTAGCCGACGGTGAGGGCGCCCCGGACCACCGAGGCGCGCAGCGGCACCGTCGCCAGCGAGCGGATCTTCTGGTCGTGCCGGTCCACCGCGGTCCGGGCCAGCGGCTGGTCGTCCTCGACGAACAGGGGTGTCCCGCTCCGGGCGGCGACGACCACCGGGGCGCCCCAGTCGGCCGGCGTGCGGCGCCACAACGGGGGCAGCCGCTCGTCCGCCTCGTCCATCAGCTCTCCGCGCAGGCGCCGGACGATGCGCCAGCCGCCGCCGCCCTCGTCCACCGCGAAGGCGACCCGGTCGGCGTCGAAAGAGGTGATCGCCCAGCGCAGCGCCACCCGGGCGACGTCGTCCAGGGTGAGTGTGCCGGCCAGCGCGGCGGCGAAGTCGCTGAGGCTCTGCAACTGCTGGGCGACCTGGGTGGTCTCCGCCGCCACGGTCAGCACGCCGACGATCGCGCCGGTGCCGTCCCGCACCGCCGAGTAGCCCCGCGTGAAGACGGCCTGCTCCATCACGCCGGAGCCGCGCCGCAGCAGCGGAAGGGTGGTCTCCTTCTCCAGGACGGGCTCGCCCGTGCGGTAGGTGTCCTCGACGACCTGACCCACGCTCGGCAGGTGCCAGATCTCGGGGAACACCTCCGCGGCGGGTCGGCCCACCGCGGCCGGGTGCTTGTCGCCGATCAGCTCCGCGTACCCGTCGTTGTAGAGCAGGAGGAGATCGTCGCCGAGCGCGAGGGCCATGGGCACCGGTGAGGCGAGGACCAGCTCGGCCGCCGCGCGTACCGAGGGGTCCCATCCCGCCCAGGGCCCGAGCGGGGTACGGGACCAGTCGTGATGGAGAACGAGATCCGTGGCCGCGGGCTGACCGGAGACCGGGGCTGGGGGCATCGGGACCCGTCCGACCGTTCCTGGCATGCCCCGCAGCCTAGTCCGACCGTCCGCGACGTCTCCGATCATGGGCCTGCGGCGTGGCGGGAACGGCTGTCCGGGCAGCTCAGGGGCCGTTGTGTCGGCCTGTCGGCAAAAACGGGGGGACCGGTACGGCGTGCCTTCCCCGCGACCGGGTAAGCGCGCGGCGCAGTCCATGCGACAGGAGGGACATCATGCCGGAAACCCTGGCGGTCAGGCAGGTCGACATCGGTGATGCCGTGGCCGACATGTGGAGATCGGTGCTGTTGTTCATACCGAGGGCCATCGCGTTCATCGCGATCCTCGTGGTCGGATGGCTCATCGCGAGAGCTGTCCTCAAGATCGTGGACGCGGCACTGGAACGGGTCAACTTCGACCGGGCCGTCGAGCGGGGCGGCATCAAGCGTGCACTGGAACGAACGAAGTACGACGCCAGCGACATCCTGGCGAAACTGGCGTACTACACGGTCCTGCTGTTCACCCTGCAGTTCGCCTTCGGCGTCTGGGGGCCCAACGCGATCAGTGACCTGATCAGCGGTGTGGTGGCCTGGCTGCCGCGCGCGTTCATCGCGATCATCATCGTGGTCGTGGCCGCCGCGATCGCCAACGCCGTCCGCGATCTGGTGACCGGGGCGCTGGGCGGGCTCGCGTACGGGAAGGTCCTGGCCGACCTGGTGGCCGTCTTCATCCTCGCGCTCGGTGTGATCGCGGCGCTGAACCAGGTGGGTATCGCCACGTCGGTGACGACCCCGGTGCTGATCACGGTGCTCGCCACGGTGGCCGGCATCCTGATCGTCGGCGTCGGCGGTGGTCTGGTGAAGCCGATGCAGAGCCGCTGGGACGGCTGGCTGAACCGGATGGCCGAGGAGTCGCGGGCGGTGCAGGAGCACCGGCGCGCGCAGGCGACCGGTCGGGGCGATACGGAGCGCCAGATGGCCGACCGTGCGGGCGCCGAGCGGACGCAGGTCATCGCGCGGGGGCAGGAGTCCGGCGTGGCCGCTCGGCCCGGCGCGTACCAGCCCGGGACGGTGAGCGACGAGACGCAGCAGTTCCGCCGCTGACGCACACGTCAGGGCGTGCCGGGGGAGGGTGTCCGCGACCGCGGGTGCCCTCCCTCAGTCTCGGTGGCGGGTCAGAGCGGGGGGAGTGGGGCGGGCTTCGGCGCACCCAGCCTGCGGGCCAGGGCGCACACGGCGAGCAGTCGGGCGAGCGGCCAGTCCGGCGGACCGAGACCCACCGTATCCCCGCCCAGCGGGTGCACCGCACAAAGGGATTAGAAATCCAGAACGAGAACCAGC
>NZ_JBFAMU010000328.1:0-5620 GCF_040656655.1 Micromonospora sp. NPDC049799 | reverse complement strand
CCCCACCTGGCACGCCGGCTGACCCGCGCGCCCGGACCGAACCTGCTGCCCTCGGCGGCCGTGGGCGCGCTGCTGATGGTCGCCGCCGACCAGATCGCGCAGCGGGCCGTTCCCGGCCACCAACTGCCCGTCGGCGTGGTGACCGGCGTCCTCGGCGGCGGGTACCTGGTCTGGCTGCTCGCCACCGAGCGCCGGGCCGGCCGGCTGTGACGGCGGGACAGGGCCGGCCGGCAGCGCCGGCCACCATCCCGGGACCGGCCGGCGGCGTCGGCCACGACGAGAACGGAGCACCCATGTCCCGGTTGAGCGGCACGGCGATGACCCTCGCCTACGAGCGGCGGACCATCGCCGAGGACCTGACCGTCGCCGTCCCCGACGGCTCGTTCACGGTGGTCATCGGACCCAACGCGTGCGGCAAGTCCACCCTGCTGCGGGCGCTGTCCCGGCTGCTGCGACCGACCGCCGGGGCGGTGCTGCTCGACGGCGAGGACATCCACCGTCGCCCGGCCCGGGCCGTCGCCCGGACCCTCGGGCTGCTGCCGCAGTCGTCGGTGGCGCCGGAGGGCATCGGCGTCGCCGAACTGGTCGCCCGGGGCCGGTACCCGCACCAGGGGCTGCTGCGGCAGTGGTCCCGCCAGGACGAGCGGGTGGTCGCCGAGTCGATGGCCGCGACCGGTGTCGACGACCTCGCCGACCGCCCGGTCGACGAGCTGTCCGGCGGGCAGCGGCAACGGGTCTGGCTCGCCATGGCCCTGGCCCAGCAGACGCCGCTGCTGCTGCTGGACGAGCCGACCACCTACCTGGACATCGCCCACCAGATCGAGATCCTCGACCTGTGCGCGCGGCTGCACGAGGAGCAGGGGCGGACGCTGGTGGCGGTGCTGCACGACCTCAACCACGCCGCCCGGTACGCCACCCACCTGATCGCCATGCGCGACGGCCGGGTGGTGGCCGCCGGCCCGCCCCGGGAGGTGGTCACCGCCGCGCTGGTCGAGGAGGTGTTCGGCCTGCCCTGCCGGGTGATCGACGACCCGGAGACCGGCACCCCGCTGGTCGTGCCCGCGCGGCGTCGCGTCCCGGCAACCCGGCCCACGGGCGAGGAGGATCAGGGCACGACCCCGGTCCTGCCCTGAGGCCGGACCGCGCCGGCGTACACCGGCGGGAGTAGCGGAAGTGTCTCCCGCCGGCGGACGCCAGGTCGCCCGTCGCTGCGTAGCTTTTCGAGGCGTACCGACGACGACGGGAGCGACGATGAACGACAGCCGGACGGGGGGACGGCCCCGACTGCGCCGGCCACTGCTGTGGGTGGGGCTGGCCGTGGCCGTCCTCGGCATCGTCTTCAACCTCGGTCTCTTCTTCGTGCCACCGGACGTGTGGCTGGCGGACCCGGGGCTCGTGCCCATGCCCGAGGTCCTCGTCGGCTGGTGGGCCGTGGCGGTGGGCGTGCTGATGATGGCGTGGAGCCAGCGGGGGCGAGCCCGCCGGTGAACGGGCAGCACCCCCGCCGCCGCGCGGTACTCAAGGGGCTCGCCGCCACCGGCATCGTGCTCGTGGCGCCCGCCGCCGGCTTCGCCGGCTGGGTCTGGGTGGACTCCGGCCGGAGCAACACCGGCACCCTCTCCTTCCGCAACCGCCTCCGGATCCCGCCGCTGCTGGACCCCGCCACCGACCGCGACGGGCGCAGGAGGTTCCGGCTGGACCTGCGGGAGGGGTCCACCGAGTTCCTGCCCGGCACCCGCACCGACACCTGGGGAGCCAACGGCACCTACCTCGGGCCGACCCTTCGGGCGCGGCGCGGCGACCGCGTCGCGGTGGACGTCAGCAACCACCTGCCCGAGCGGACCACCATGCACTGGCACGGCATGCACCTGCCGGCCGAGATGGACGGCGGGCCGCACCAGCCGATCGAGCGGGACGCGACGTGGCAGCCCTCCTGGACGGTCGACCAACCGGCCGCCACGCTGTGGTACCACCCGCACCTGCACCGGGCCACGGCGAAGCACGTCTACCGGGGCGTCGCCGGCCTGTTCCTCGTGGACGACCCGGTCACGGACGCCCTGCCGCTGCCCGGTCGGTACGGGGTGGACGACGTCCCGCTGATCGTGCAGGACAAGAAGATCGCCGACGACGGCAGCCTCGACGAGTCGACACTGGCCTTCGGCGGTCTCACGGTCACCGGCCTGCTCGGCGACCGGATCCTGGTCAACGGCACGTACGACCCACGGTTCGAGGTGACCACCGAGCTGGTGCGGTTCCGCCTGCTCAACGGCTCCAACGCCCGGATCTACCACGTCGGGTTCACCGACGACCGGGAGTTCGCGCTGGTCGCGGTCGACAGCGGCCTGCTCGGGGCGCCGGAACGGATGAACCGGCTCCCGCTCTCCCCCGGCGAGCGCGCCGAGATCGTGGTCCGCTTCGCGCCGGGCGACGAGGTGGTCATGCGGAGCTTCCCGCCGCCCCTGGGGGCCACCTTCGCGTACGAACGGCTGGCCGGCGGGGACGACGAGCACGACCTGGTCAAGTTCGTCGCGGGCCGCACGCTGCGCCCCGCCCCCGCCCTGCCCGGGGTGCTCGCCGAACGGGCTCCCGCACCGACCCCCACCGGCGACCCCTTCCGGCTGACCATGGGCGACTTCACCTTCAACGACCGGACCATGGAGATGCGGCGGCTGGACCGGGTCGTCGGGGCCGGGACGGTCGAGCGGTGGGAGATCGTCAACGACCAGTCCATCCCGCACAACTTCCACGTGCACGGGGCGTCGTTCCACGTCCTCGACGTCGACGGCCGGACGCCGCCGGCACACCTGCACGGCGCCAAGGACACCGTCTACGTGGCACCGGGCACGACGGTCACCCTCGCGGTGTCGTTCCTGCCGTGGTCCGACGCGCGGACCCCGTACATGTTCCACTGCCACCTGCTCGCGCACGAGGACTCCGGCATGATGGGGCAGTTCGTGACGGTGTCCGACGCGGACCGGGCCCTGGTCCGGAGCGACCGGCTGCCGCAGGTCCACGACCACGGGGGCTGAGACGGTGCCGATGAGGCACGGAGGTACGCACAGTCGATGACGGTCCACCCGCCATCCCGACCCACCCGCTCCACGTGGTGGGTCGACCTGCTCGTGGCGGGCGTCGGCGGCGCGGCCATCACCGTCTCCACCTCCGTGGCCACCGAGCCGACGAGCCGCTCGTCGAGTCTCGCGGCGTACGTGTTCGGCGTGCTCCTCGGCGGCATGCTGGTGGTGCGCCGGCGGTGGCCCACCGGCGTCCTGGTCGGTTCCCTGCTGACGGTCGTCGTCTACAACCTGACCGACTTTCCCAGCGTCTCGCCGATCTGGCCGCTGCTGGTGCCGCTCTACACCGTCGCCCGGGCCGGCCGGATGGTCGTCGCGGCGCTGGTGGGCGGCTCGATGCTGCTCATCTCCATCGGCTGGATCGCCTGGTCGGACCTGTTGCCGCTGGACGTCCTCGACGGCGCGCTCCGCGAGTCGGTGCTGCTGGCGCTGGTGCTCGCGCTGGCGACGGCCAATCGCAACCGGGAGATGTGGACCCGGGAACTGCGGGTCCGGCTGCGGATGGAGCAGGAGCAACGGGACCGCGAGCTGGGCCGGCGGCTCATCGAGGAGCGCCTCGGCATAGCCCGCGAGCTGCACGACGTCACCGCGCACGCCCTGGCCGTGGTCGGCATCCAGGCGGGACTGGCGCGTGAGCTGCTGCACGACGATCCCGACGCCGCGCGGGAGGCGCTGGACGCCGCCCGCCGGGTCAACGTCGAGGCGATCGGCGAGTTGCAGGCCGCGGTCCGGGTGCTGCGGGGCGGCGACGAACCGCCGCACGCGGGCCTGACGCCGGCGCCCGGCGTGGAACAGCTTCCCGCACTGGTGGAGCGCACCGTCGACAGTGGCCTGCCCGTCGAGCTGGTGGAGACCGGCGTCCGGCGGGCCGTCGCACCGGCCGTCGGCCTGACCCTCTACCGCATCGTGCAGGAGTCGCTGACCAACGTGCTCCGCCACTCCGACGCCACCTGCGCCACCGTCGAGCTGGACTACTCCGCGCGGGGTGTCCGCGTACGGGTCGGGGACGACGGACGCGGACCGGCGTCGGCCTCCGGCGAGGGGCACGGCATCGTCGGGATGCGGGAGCGCGCCACCAGCATCGGCGGCTCGCTCTCGGTGGGACCGGGCGAGCACGGCGGGTTCGTGGTCGAGGCGTGGCTGCCGGCGACGGCCGTGTCCGCGTCCCCGCTCCCCACCATCTGACCGGGCAAAGGAGGCCGACATGACGATCCGGGTGCTGGTGGCCGACGACCAGCTGTTGGTACGGACGGGCCTGCGCGGGCTGCTGGAGCGGGATCCGGACATCCGGGTCGTGGCGGAGGCCGGGGACGGGCGGGAGGCGCTGCGGCTGACCGCCGAGTTGCGGCCGGACGTCGCGCTGCTCGACATCCGGATGCCAGAACTCGACGGTCTGGCGCTGACCCGGCGGATCACCGCCGACCCCGACCTCGCCGACGTCCGTGTCGTGGTGCTGACCACCTTCGAGACCGACCAGTACGTCTTCGAGGCGATCCGGGCCGGCGCGAAGGGATTCCTCACCAAGACGGTCGACCGGGAGGAGCTGTGCCGCGCGGTCCGGGTCGTCGCCGGCGGCGAGGCGCTGCTCAGCCCGAGCGTGACCGGACGGGTCATCGCCGAGTTGTCCCGCCGGCCGGACCCGGCCCGCTCGTCCCCGGAGCGGCTGTCCGCGCTGACCGTCCGCGAGCGCGAGGTGCTGGAGATGATCGCGTCCGGCCGGAGCAACGCCGAGATCGGCGAGGCGCTGCGGATGAGCCCGTTGACCGCCAAGACCCACGTCAGCCGCATCATCACCAAACTGCGGGTACGCGACCGCGCACAGCTGGTGGCACTGGCCTACGAGACCGGGCTGGTGCAGCCCGGCGGCGACGCGACGCGCGGGTGAGAGCCGCCACGGGACCGGAAGACCGGCGGTTGACGAGGTCCCGGACCGGGTAGTGGCGACCCCACAATGATCATCGGCGACCAGGCCCGGTCCGCCCGGCAACGGAGGTGCGTCCCGTGCGGGACTGGTGGCGCGAGGCCGTCGGGCGGCTGCGGAGCGACGGGACGGCGGTCGTCGAGCTGACCGCCGCGGCGGCGGTCGCGTGGATCCTCGCGGCGGTGGTGATCGGGCACCCGGATCCCTTCTTCGCGCCGACCGCCGCGCTGGTCGTGCTCGGCGAGTCGCGGGGCCGGCGGCTGCGGCAGACCGTCGAGATCCTGCTCGCGGTCGCCGCCGCCGTGCTGGTCGCGGAACTGCTGGTGTACGCGCTCGGTCCGGGTACCGGCACCGTCCTGCTGGTGCTGCTGCTGACCACCACGCCGCTGGTGGTCGCCGGGGCACGCCGCGCCCTCGTCGTGCAGGCGGCGGTCTCCGCCATGTACCTGGTCGCCGTCGCCGCGCCGAACGGGACGCTGATGCCGTTCCGCTTCGTCGACGCGCTGATCGGCGGGGCCGTGGCACTCGCGGCCAGTCAGCTCATGGCCGCCCGCGATCCGCTCGCGCCGCTCGTCGCGCAGGCCCGGCGCAGCTACGCGGACCTCGCCCACCTGCTCGACGAGGT
>NZ_JBFAMU010000327.1:0-5625 GCF_040656655.1 Micromonospora sp. NPDC049799 | reverse complement strand
TCGGTCAGGGCGGTCAGCGCCTCGCACATCTCGTCGAGGGTGCGGCCGAGGACCACGGCCCGGTGCGGGAACAGGGTGCGTCCGGCGAGGGCGTGGGCCACGTCGACGAGGTCCAGGTCATCTGTGTCGGTGGCCCAGTCGTGTAGCCGGCGGCCGTACTCCCGCAGCGTGGTCTCGGTCTTCGCCGACAGCAGCCACGGCACCCACCCACCACCCGGCAGATCCACCAGCTCGTCACCGTCGAGGGCGTCCACCGGAATCGTGGCGGGGTCCGGCCCGGCCGGCACCGGCTGGTCGACCGGAGTCGGTGCGTCGGCGGGTGCCTCCTCGATGATCAGGTGGGCGTTGGTGCCGCTGACGCCGAATGAGGAGATCCCTGCCCGACGCGGTTGCGGACCGGGCCGCCAGTCGACCGGCCGGTCGAGCAGACGGACGTTGCCGCTGTCCCAGTCGACGTGTGGGCTGGGCGTGTCGATGTGCAGGGTGTGCGGCAGCCGGTGGTGCCGCATCGCGAGGACCATCTTCATGACGCCGGCGACGCCGGCGGCGGCCTGGGTGTGGCCGATGTTGGACTTGACCGACCCGAGCCACAGTGGTTGGTCGTTGCGCCGGTGTTGTCCGTAGGTCGCGAGCAGTGCCTGGGCTTCGATGGGGTCGCCGAGGGTGGTGCCGGTGCCGTGCGCCTCGACGGCGTCGACGTCGGCGGGGGTCAGCCTCGCGTTGGCCAGGGCCTGCCGGATCACCCGTTCCTGCGAGGGGCCGTTCGGGGCGGTCAGCCCGTTGCTCGCCCCGTCCTGGTTCACCGCCGACCCGCGGATGACGGCGAGGACCTGGTGGCCGCGTTCCTGGGCGACGGAGAGGCGTTCGAGCAGGAGCAGGCCGGCGCCCTCGCCCCAGCCGGTGCCGTCGGCGGCGGCGGCGAACGGCTTGCACCGGCCGTCCGGCGACAGTCCGCGCTGCCGACTGAACTCGATGAACGGGCGCGGCAGGGCGAGAATCGTGGCGCCACCGGCGAGCGCCATGTCGCACTCGCCGTTGCGGATCGCCTGCGCGGCCAGGTGCATCGCCACGAGCGACGACGAACACGCCGTGTCCACGGTGATCGCCGGCCCCTCCAACCCCAGCACGTACGCGATCCGCCCGGACGCCACGCTGCCCGAGTTGCCCGTGACCAGGTACCCCTCCAGGTCCGGATCGGGCTCGCTCATCCGGGCCAGGTAGTCCTGCGAGATCACCCCGGCGAACACGCCGACCTGCTCACCGCGCAGGCTGGCCGGGTCGATGTGGGCCTGCTCGACGCACTCCCACGCGGTCTCCAGCAGCAGCCGCTGCTGCGGGTCCATCGCCGTCGCCTCCCGGGGGCTGATGCCGAAGAAGGCGGCGTCGAAGCCGGGGGCGTCGGTGAGGAACCCGCCGTCGCGGGCGTACGTGGTGCCGGGCGAGTCCGGGTCCGGGTCGTAGAGAGACTCCAGCTCCCAGCCCCGGTCGGTCGGGAACGGCCCGATCGCGTCACCACCTGCGGCCACCAGGTCCCACAGCTGCTCCGGGGTGTCGATCCCGCCCGGGTAGCGGCAGGCCATCCCCACGATCGCCACCGGCTCGTGGGCCCGGTCCTCCACCTCGCGCAGCCGCTGCCGGGTCGAGCGCAGGTCGGCGGTGGCCCGCTTCAGGTAACTGCGGAGCTTGTCTTCGTCGTTCATCGTGCGTCCCCCTGGTCGGAGCCGGCATAAACGATCATCAATCTGGTCACGACGGGGAACCGCCGAGTTCCTTGTCCAGCGCGCTGAACAACTCCTCGTCGCTCGCCGACTCCAGGTCGACGAGATCGTCGAGGTCCGCGCCGTCCGGCCGTAGGCCGTCCAACCGGCGCAGCAGGTCTCGCAGCCGGTCCTCCGCCCGGTGCCGTTCCGCGTCGTTCAGCGCGGCCACCGCCAGCGCCGCCTCCACCCGGTCCAGTTCGGCGAGTACGGACGTCGGCGGCGCCTGCTCCGCCGGCGCGAGCTGCCCGGCGAGGTACTCCGCCACCGCCACCGGTGTCGGGTGGTCGAAGACCAGGGTGGCCGGTAGCGGCAGCCCGGTTGCGGTACGCAGCCGGTTGCGCAGCTCCACCGAGGTCAGTGAGTCGAAGCCGAGGTCCTTGAACGGCGACCCCTCCGCCACCGATCCCGGCGAGCCCTGGCCCAGCACCACCGCCACGTGGCCCCGGACCAGGTCCAGCAGCAGTCGGGGCCGCTCGCCCGGGGGCAGGGCGGCGAGCTGCTCGGCGAGCGGCCGGCCGCCCACCACCTGCTCCTCGGCCGCGCGCCGGGTCGGGTTGCCGACGAGGGCGCCGAGGATGGCGGGTACGCGCGGTTGGTTGCGCAGGGTGGGGAGATGGAGCTTGACCGGCACGAGGTTGGGGTGGGTGTGGGTGAGGGCGGCATCGAGGAGGGCGAGCCCTTCCCCGGTCTCCAGGCCCAGGCTGCCGGCACGGGCCATCCGCGCCCGGTCCACGTCGGTCAGATGGCCGGTCATCCCGGTCCGCTGGGCCCAGTAGCCCCACGCGGTACTCGTCGCCGGCAGGCCGAGGTCCCGGCGGTGCTGGGCGAGCGCGTCGAGGAACGCGTTCGCCGCCGCGTAGTTGCCCTGTCCCGGGGTGTCGATGGTCCCCGAGCTCGACGAGAAGAGCAGGAAGTGGGTGAGGGGGTGGTTTCTGGTGGCGTGGTGGAGGTGCCAGGCGGTGTCGACCTTGGGTTTGAGGGTGGCGTGCAGGTCCGGTGGGGTGAGGTTGGTGAGGGTGGTGTCGTGGAGGGTTCCGGCGGTGTGGACGACGCCGGTGAGGGGGTGCCCGGTCTGGTCGATGTGGTCGACGACCTCGGCGAGTTGATGGGAGTCGGTGGTGTCGCAGGCGGTGATGGTGACGGTGGCGCCGCAGTCGGTGAGCTGGTGGATGAGGTGGGCGGTGTCGGGGTGGCGGGGGCCCTGGCGGCTGACGAGGTGGAGGTGGCGGACGCGGTGGTGGCTGGCGAGGTGGGTGGCGACCTGTTGGCCGAGCGTGCCGGTTCCGCCGGTGATGAGGGTGGTGCCGGTGTCGGTGCCGGTTTCGCTGCGGGCGCCGGTTCCGCCGCCGGCGGGGCTGGTTTCGGTGGCGGCGAGGGCAGGGGGGAGGGTGAGGGCGATTTTGCCGGTGTGGCGGGCGTTGGCGAGGTAGCGGAAGGCGGTGGGTGCGTGGCGGATGTCGTAGGCACGGGTGGGCAGCGGGGGGAGGGTGCCGTCGTGGAAGAGCGGTTGGAGGTGCTGGTAGAGGGCGACGATGTGGTTCTCGCCCGGGTCCATGAGATCGAAGGCCTGGTAGGTGGTGTCCGGGTGGTGGGTTTGCCAGGCTCGCGGGTCACGGATGTCGGTCTTGCCCATGTCGATGAGACGTCCGCCTCGGGTGAGGAGGCGGGCGCTGGCGTCGAGGTGTTCACCGGTGAGGCTGTTGAGGACGACGTCGATGCCGGGGGTGTGGGTGCGGTAGTGCTCTTCGTAGTCGAGGGTGCGGCTGTTAGCGATGTGCGGATGGGTGACGCCCAAGCGGTGCAGCGTCGGCCACTTGGTGGGGTGGGCGGTGGCGTGGATGTGGGCGCCGAGATGACGGGCCACATGGACGGCAGCCTGGCCGACACCGCCGGTGGCGGCGTGGATGAGGAGGTGTTCGCCGGGTTGGAGCCGGGCGAGGTCGTGTAGGGCGTAGTAGGCGGTGAGGTAGGCGATGGGTGCGGTGGCGGCTTGGGTGAGGGTCCATCCGTGGGGGATGGGGGTGAGAAGGCGGTGGTCGGTGACGGCGGTGGGGCCGATGCCGTTGAACAGGCCCATGACGTGTTGGCCGATGTGCAGGTCGGTGACGGCGGTGCCGATGTCGGTGATGGTGCCGGCGCCTTCGCCGCCGATGGGGCGGGGGTCGTTGACGATGCCGAGGGCGACGACGACGTCGCGGAAGTTGACGCCGCCGGCGTGGAGTTGGACGCGGACCTGGTGGGGTTGCAGGGGCGCGGTGTAGTCGGGGCAGTGGGCCAGTCGTAGGTTGTCGAGGCTGCCACCTGAGGTGGTTTCCAACCGCCACGTGTCACTGTCCGGCAACGGCAGACCCGCACTCTGCTGGGCCGGCTGAAGACGCGGCACGTACAGCGACCCGTCGCGGATGGCCATTTGCGGCTCACCGGACCCGACCGCCCGGCCGAGGGCGGCGACGCTGTCCGCCTTCCCGTCCAGGTCCACCACGGTGATCCGGTCCGGGTGCTCGGCGAGCCCGGTGCGCAGCATGCCCCAGCACGCCGAGGCCGCCAGGTCGGTGATCCGGTCGTCCACCCCCGTGCTCACCGCACCCCGGGTCAGCACCACCAGCCGGGTGTCGGCCAGCGACTCCTCGGCCAGCCACCCCTGCAGCACCCGCAGCAGCGACTCCGTCGAACCGTGCGTGGCCGCCAGCACGTCGCCGTCCGCGCCGTCGATCACCGGCCCGGCGCCGTACCAGGGCAGCGCGACCGTCCGCACCGCCGGGCCGCCAGCCGCGACGGCCTCGCCGAGCGCGGCGATGGTCCGGTACGCCGACGCCGTCCCGAACGCCGCCGACCACCGGTCGACCGCGTCGGGGTCGTCGCCTAGCACCGCCACAGGGCCGACCTCCGCGTGCTCGGTCGGGTCGACCGGCAGCCAGTCCACGTGCAGCAGCCACTGCGGATCCACCCGTACGCCGCCACGCTCCGCGCCCTCCACCGGCACCTCGCGCAGCACCAGCGACCGGGCGTCCAGCACCGGCTGACCGGCCGGGTCGTAGACGACCAGGGTGGCCTGGTCCCCGCCCCGGCGTACCAGGTGCACCCGGACGCTGGTGGCCCGGGTGGCGTGCAGCCGTACGCCGGACCAGACGAACGGCAGCTGCACCCGGGTCACGTCACCGTCGGCGGCCAGGGCCAGCACGTGCAGCGTGGCGTCGAGCAGCGCGGGGTGTACGCCGTACCCGTCGACGTCGCCCCGGACCGGCTCCGGCAGCGCCACCTCCGCGTAGAGGTCGTCACCCGCACGCCACGCCCGGCGCAGGCCCTGGAACGCCGGCCCGTACCGGTAACCCAGCTCGGCCAACCACTCGTACACCCCGTCGACGGTCAGCGGGTCGGCGCCGGTCGGCGGCCACTCCGTCCGGGCGGCGGGCGGGGGGTCCGTGGGCTCGACGGCGAGGGTGGCGGTGGCGTGGTGCGTCCAGACGGTCCCGTCGGTGCTTCCCGAGGGACGCGAGTGGACGGTCAGGCCACGGCGGTCCTCCTCGTCCGGCGGGTCGAGCGTGACCTGCACGTCGGCCGGCTGCTCGGTCAGGAACAGCGGCTGGTGCAGGGTGAGCTCGGCGAGGTACCGGTGTCCGGTGCCGGCGCCGGCGTGCAGGGCGAGGTCGACGTACGCGGTCGCGGGCAGCAGGCAGCCGGCCGTGATGGCGTGGTCGACGAGCCACGGATGGCTGCGGGTGGAGAGCTGGCCGGTGAAGAGGCGCTGGTCGGCGGGGGTGGCCAGCCGGCCGGTGAGCAGCGGGTGCTGCGGGCCGTCCGGCCGCCGGGTCCGCCGGCCGGGGATCCAGTAGGGCGGGGGGGGGGGGGGGGAGGTGGGGGGGGT
>NZ_JBFAMU010000326.1:0-5631 GCF_040656655.1 Micromonospora sp. NPDC049799 | reverse complement strand
GCCCGCCCGGTCTCCTCGATCGCGGTGAGCGCCCGCCGGACGAACTCCGGATCGCGGTCCAGCACCTGTCGGGCGGGCGGCCATCAGGCCGGTGGGTCGGTCAGCGCCCGGACGTCCCAGACCCAGACGTCCAGCTCCCGGCGGCCGGGACCGACCAACTGGTCGACGGTACGCCGCAGCGGCTCGACCTGGTGCTGGCCGACCGGCAGCACGAGGATCGCCGCCCGCCAGTGCCGCAGCTCGTCCAGGGAACGCCGACGCTGCCGGTCGTCCAGTTGGGGGGTACGCCCCGTCGTGGCGACCTCCTCCAGCAGCTGCCCCATCCCGCTGGGCCGCCCACCGAAGCGGCCCGGGTCGCCGGTGTTGCCGTTGCGCGGGGCGAGGAAGTAGCCCCCGGGGATCTTGAAGTCGAGGTTGGCCGAGGCGGCCCAGCGCATCCCGTGCGTGTTGCCCATGCTCGGCACCGGGATCGGCACCAGCGTCTGGTCCGGCCCGACGTAGCCGCGCCAGCGGTCGGCGGTGATGAAGGCCGGCACCGCCGGGCGGGACGTCACCGCGAGGGGCATCGGCGCGATCGGCAGCAGCACGAGGACCAGCCCGGCGACGGTGAGCGACCGCAGGGTGGCCGGCGGCACGGGCAGCGTCCGGGACCGCTCGACCGCGTACGCCAGCAGCAGCCCGATGACCACCGTGGTGATCAGCCCGAAGCGGGTCGGCACCACCGCGTCGAGCAGCGGCAGTCGCACCAGCCACTCCCACGGCCCGGTGAGCAGATCCCGGTCCCACCAGGAGATCCGCTCCCCGAGTGAGAGCACGGCGAAGAACGCCCCGGTCGCGGCCAGCGCGCGGACCAGGGGTTCCCGGCGCAGCCAGACCACGATGCCCACGGCGACCAGGGAGAGGCTCCAGCCGAAGAAGGCGTTCTCCTCGGAGTAGTTCGGTGCCAGGTTGACGTTGGCCCGCTCGTTGCCGCCCAGCGTCGGCGAGCCGGGGGCGACGAAGGCGGCGATGTCGTTGCCGTAGTTGCGGACCGCGTCGCTGAGCCCGTGGTAAGCCATGGGCCCGGCGAACTGGATGTAGAGCGGGTACGCCAGCAGCGCTCCGGCGATCAGCGTGCAGGTGGCCAACGCCTTGCCGAGCGGGCGCCAGGCGGCCGACCACAGCGCCGGCCGCTGGACGACCACGGCGATCAGGAAGACCCCGCAGGCCAGCGCGGTGAAGAGCAGGATCTCCTCGTTGATGAACGCCTGGACGGTCACCAGCAGGGCCAGCAGCGCACCGTCGGCGTACGGCCGGCGGGACCGGGTGATCACGAGCACGCGCCACACGATGAACGGCAGCAGGAACTGGGAGATGATGTTCGGGTGCCAGTTGGCGTGCGCGAGCATCGCCGGTGAGAATCCGCAGAACCAGCCACCCACGGCCGCCGCGAGCGGACTGCGCACCACGTGCCGGGACAGGACGACGTACCAGGCCGCGGCGGTGCCGGCCAGTGCCAGCGTCACCAGCAGCACGAAGGTCACCGCCGGGCCGAAGAGCAGCGTCACCGGCACCATCGGGATGCCCAGCGCCAGGATGGCCGTGTTGGCCATCAAGTTGACCCCGTCGGGGTAGTTGAACTGCTCGGTGAAGAACGGGAACTCGCCGTGCAGCACGACCCGCACCGAGTGGGCGAGGAAGAACTGCACCTGCGCCGGGTCGCTGCTGTAGAGCGACGCCACCCGGCCGGACGGGTCGGCCCAGTGCTGGCTGGTCACCCAGACCGCGGCGAGCAGGAAGACGCCGAGGACCGTGAGGTCCTGCCGCCGGCGGGTCCCCCGCACGAACCGGCGGAGCCGTGCGCCGATCGGCAGGCTGCCGGGTGTGCGCTCCGCGGTTCCGGCATCGGCGGTGGCGGTGGCCGGAGGGCCGTCGAGGGCGGGCGCCGCCGGCGCGGCGGTGGGGGCCGGGCCGGCCGAGGGCGTACGTCCCGGCGCCGTTGCGCCGTCGCTCCCGGCACCGGTGGCCGGGGCGGACGCGGAGTCCGTGGCGGCGGCGGAATCCGGAGAGGACTCGGCGCGGGTCTCGGCAGGCGTCACAGTCGGCGGAGTCTACCCGAGGGGCCAAAAGGCACCAAAGCCCCCGGGACGTCCGGTGTGGACGGCGTGCCGCCTGAATGTCGACGGTCACCCGGCGTTGCGTATCATGGCGCTTTCGTCAACGACGCCGAGGCGATCGAGGGGACGTTCCAGGTGGTTCCAGCCCGCCGGCCTGGCACAACGGCCATCGCTCTGCTGGCCCTGCTGCTGACCGTGACCGCCTGCGGGCCGGT
This sequence comes from Micromonospora sp. NPDC049799, assembly GCF_040656655.1. Lineage (NCBI taxonomy): Bacteria > Bacillati > Actinomycetota > Actinomycetes > Micromonosporales > Micromonosporaceae > Micromonospora > Micromonospora sp. NPDC049799. The sequence goes on along the minus strand of NZ_JBFAMU010000326.1, from coordinate 3,320 downwards.
CGCCGACCGCCAGGCGCGCGACCTGCGCGTCGGCTACGACAGCCTCGACGGTTCCCTGGCGGTGTGGCCGCCGCGCGGCACGCTCGCCGACGACGGCGAGGTGACCCGGAACGTCACCGACGCAGTCCGGGAGTGGCGGTCCCCGGTCGACGACCGGGCGCACCTGCCCTCGTCGGGGATCCTCTGGTCCGGTGAGGTCGGCGGGGCCCCGCTGGCCCTGGTCGCCGCCGACGTCCCCGGCGAAAAGGCCTCCTGGCTGTTGCAGGTCACCGCGCGGGACGGCCGATGGGCGGTCACGCACGCCACCGAGTACACCGACCCCGGCTACCTGGTCTATGCCGACGTGCTCCCGGTGTCGGTCGCCGGGGAGCGCCGCTACCTGGTCTCCGCCCGGGTGGAACGGCTGCTCGGCCCGGACGGCCGGCCGGTGGCGCAGGCCGACGGGCTCACCGCCCCGGTCGCCGTGCCGCCCTGCCGGGCCGTGCCGCTGGCCGCGACACTGCGGGCCACCGAGTCGTTGCCCCGCGGCCGGGCCGCGGACCGCCTGCTCGATCTCGGTACCGCCACCGCCGCACCGCGCTACCCGCTGGTGCGGGACGAGTCCGGCTCCGGTCGGCGGGCCCTCAGCGATCTGGACACCTGCGCCCTGGCCGACGACGAGGGTCCGTTCGGCAGCATCCTGCGGCGCGTCGGGGACCGTGACATCGCCGAGTCGGTGCCGTCGTCCTGGCCGATGGCGAAGGTCTCGGTGCGCACCGTCGGCGAACTCGCCCTCGACCGCGGCGCACCGGCCGAGCTGGAGCAGTTGAGCTGGGAGACCGCCGACGGGACGATGACCGCGGTGGTCCACCGCCCGGCCGGCGGGGGTACCGCGGCGGTGTCGCGGGCGGACCGCGTCGATCCCCTCCAGTCGTACCTGCTGCCGGTGGCCAGCCGGAAGCTGTTGGTGCTGAGCTGGCGGGCGACGCGGGACAGCTCGCTGTCCGTTCCGCCCGGCACCACGAAGCTGGTGAACCGCCCCGGCCTCGTGGTCGTCGAGTGGCCCGCGAAGCGCGAGACGTTCAGCCTGGCCTCCGCCGACGAGACCCACTACCGCTCCGCCGGCGGCTGACCCTCCCCCAGACCCCACCCCTCCGCCTCGCGATCTTGCACTTTGTGTCGCGGCAAAAAGGACTTTCTTCGCGACACAACGACCGAAAGTGCAAGATCGCGGGGCGGGCGGGGTTCCGGGGCTGGTTAGTTCTGGGCGGGGGCGTCGTTGGTGCGGGTGATGACGGGCTCGACCGGCTCGTCGTCCAGGCCGGAGATCCAGCCGGTGACGTCGCGGGCCACGTCCTGCGCGGTCAGGCCGAGGTCGGCCAGGATCTGCGCGCGGGTGCCGTGCGGGTGCCAGTCGGCCGGTATGCCCAGGTCCTTGAGCGGCACCCGCACGTCGGCGTCGCGCATGGCCTGCGCGAGAGCCGAGCCGACACCGCCGACCCGGACGCCGTCCTCGACGGTGACCACGAGGCGGTGCCCGGCGGCCAGCTCGACCAGCTCGGCGGGGACCGGCCGGACCCAGCGCGGGTCCACCACGGTGACCCCGTAGCCCTGCTCGGCGACCCGGGTGGCCACCTCCATGCCCAGCTGACCGAAGGAGCCGACGGCGACCAGCAGCACGTCGGTACGCGCCGACTCGGTCAGCACGTCCACCGGGCCGACCCGGCGTACGGCGTGCAGGTCGGCGGCGACCGCTCCGGTCGGGAAGCGGACGATGGTCGGGCCGTCGTCCACGGCGACCGCCTCGCGCAGCTCCTCGCGGAGGGTGGCGGCGTCGCGGGGGGCGGCGATGCGCAGACCCGGCACCACGCCGAAGACGGACATGTCCCACATGCCGTAGTGGCTCGGCCCGTCCGGACCGGTGATGCCGGCCCGGTCCAGGACGAAGGTCACCGGCAGTCGGTGCATCGCCACGTCCAGCAGGACCTGGTCGAACGCCCGGTTGAGGAAGGTCGCGTAGACCGCCACGACGGGGTGCAGTCCACCGAGCGCCAGGCCGGCCGCCGAGGTGGCGGCGTGCTGCTCGGCGATGCCCACGTCGTACACCCGCTCGGGGTACTTGCGGGCCAGCTTGACGATGCCGGTGGGCTCGGCCATCGCGGCGGTGATGCCGACGACGTCGGGCCGCTCGTCGGCGATCGCGACCAGCTCGTCGGCGAAGACGTTGGTCCACTTGACCGACGGCGCGGCGGTGGACTTGCCGGTGGCGATGTCGAAGGCACCCGGGCCGTGGAAGCAGTCCGCCTCGTCCTCCTCGGCCGGGCGGTAGCCGTAGCCCTTGCGGGTCACCGCGTGCACGATCACCGGGCCGCCGAAGTTCTTCGCGGCGCGCAGCGCCCCCTCGACCGCGGCCACGTCGTGGCCGTCGACCGGACCGACGTACTTGATGCCGAGGTCCTCGAACATCGCCTGCGGGGCGACGGCGTCCTTGATGCCCTTCTTGACCGCGTGCAGCACCTCGTACATCGGCTTGCCGACCAGCGGGGTGGAGCCCAGGGCCTCCTTGACGGTGTCGAGCACCTTCTCGTAGCCCGGGTTGAGCCGCAGGAAGGAGAGGTGGTCGGCGAGGCCGCCGATGGTCGGCGCGTACGACCGGCCGTTGTCGTTCACCACGATCACCAGCGGGTTGCCGGCGGTGGCGATGTTGTTCAACGCCTCCCAGCACATCCCGCCGGTCAGCGCACCGTCACCGACCACCGCCACGACGCTGCGCTGCTCGCCGCGCAGCGCGTACGCCTTGGCCAGCCCGTCGGCGTAGGACAGGGCGGTCGAGGCGTGCGAGTTCTCGATCAGGTCGTGCTCGCTCTCGGCCTGGCTGGGGTAACCGGAGAGGCCACCGCGCTGCTTCAGCTTGTCGAAGCCGACCTGCCGCCCGGTGACGATCTTGTGCACGTACGCCTGGTGGCCCGTGTCGAACAGGAGCCGGTCCCGGGGGGAGTCGAAGACCCGGTGCAGCGCGAGGGTCAGCTCCACCACGCCCAGGTTCGGGCCGATGTGCCCTCCGGTGCGGGAGACCTTGGCGACCAGGAAGTCACGGATCTCGGCGGCGAGAATGCCGACCTGCTCGACCGACATCCGCTTGACGTCCTGCGGGCCACGGACGGTGGCCAGCAGCCCGGTGTGGTGGACCGTGTCCTCTTCAACACTCATGACGACAGAGTCTATCGGCCGCCGCACGGTCCGCAGCCCGGCCCGGATCAGCACGGGTCTGAGCCGCTGGTCAGCCCCGCACCCGCAGGCGGCGGGGCGGCGTACCGGGGTGGCCCCGCGGTGCCGCCGCC
>NZ_JBFAMU010000325.1:0-5667 GCF_040656655.1 Micromonospora sp. NPDC049799 | reverse complement strand
GAGTACTCGGGGTCGGTGATCTGCTCGACCGTGCCCCAACCCGAGGACGGGCGCTGCTGGAACAGGCCCTGCGAGTCGTGGTCGTTGCGCTCACCGAGGTGACCCAGGTTCTCCAGCTTCGACTCCTGCAGCGCGGTGGCGATCGCGACCACGGCGGCGCGCTGGTCCATGTCGGCCTTCTTCGTCGCGGCGATGATCGCCTTGACGTTGCCGACCTGCTCGTCGGTGAGGTCGATGTGGGACTGCTTGCCCTGCACACCGTGCGGGATCAGCTTGCCGGTGTCGGCCTTGTCGGCCTGCACCACGGCGACCGGGGTCGACTCGACGGCCGGGGCGGCGGTGGCGGGGCCGGCGAAGATGCCACCGGCGAAGGCGATACCAGCGATACCGAGAACGCTCTTACGCAGGATCGTGTTCATGAGGAAGCTCCTTCGGGGGTCAGCACCCCGGGCCGAGGGGGATCGGCCATGCCGGGGTGCGAGGCACCATCCGGTGCTCAAGGAAGTTCAGGGGATCGGCACACGCTCACCGGAGCAGGGGGTTGCTCGTCCGCGGTGCCAGGGGGATGTAACGACCGGCCGCCCGCCGTCATTCCGGGGGCCGGGGACCCGCAGTCGGCGGTCCCGTGTTCGTCGAGGGGATTCAACGACCGGCCGGCCACCAACATTCCGGCGCCGGGCGACCCACGCCTGGGGCTGCGCGTCCTGCTCGATCGTCCACCAATGTAACGACCCCCGACCGGCCACCATTCCGCCGCCAGGATGCCCCCGGTCACACTCCCAAAACCGGACACCCGAGGCGAGACCGGACACGGTGACCCAGGACCCCACAGCCGTCTGGGAGGACCTCGGTCTGGTTGTTGATCGACTCGGGCGCCGTGAAGTCGGGGTGTCCGGATGGGGTCGATGCGCCGGTTTCAGTGATACCGGGACGGGGCTGGTGGTCGCGGGTGGTGGCGGACACACTTGACGGTCTGACGATATGTGCAAGAGTTGTCAGTATGTCGAATGAACGTCTGGAGGCCATCCTCGCCGCCGCGTACGAGTGCTTCACGCGCCACGGCGTGCGCCGCACGACGATGGACGACATCGCGGCCACGGCCGGCATGTCCCGTCCCGCCGTGTACCAGTACGTCCGCAACAAGGACGACGCGTACCGGCGTCTCGCCGAGCGACTCTTCGCCGGCTCACTCGCCGAGGCGCGGGCCGCCGCCGCCGATCCGGCCGCCTCGACCGCTCAGCGGCTCACGGCGGCGCTCGGTGCGAAGCTGGAGCTGACGCTGACCCTGCACCGGGACAGCCGGCACGCCGCCGAACTGCTCGACACCAGCACCAGGCTGACCGGGGACCTCGTCGAGGCGTACACCCGGGAGCTGACCGACGTGGTGGCCGGCGCGCTCGCCGACCGCGCGGGCTCGCGGGCCCGCGCGGTGGCCGAGGTGCTGGTCGCGCTCACCCGCGGCCTGGAAGCCGACCTCACCGACCCCGACCTGCCCCGGCAGCGGCTGCGCGACGGCGTCGCGCTCGTCGTGGCCGGGCTGGAGAAGCCTGGAGACCTCTCATGACCACCGTCCTCATCACCGGCACCTCCTCCGGCATCGGCCGGGCCACCGCGCGACGGCTCGCCCGCCGCCCCGAGCTGACCGTCTACGCGACCGCCCGCAAGGTCGAGGCGATCGCGGACCTGGCCGAGGCCGGCGCCCGGCTGCTCCCCCTCGACGTGACCGACGAGGCGTCGATGGCCGCCGCCGTGGCCGCCATCGAGGCCGAGCACGGCCAGGTCGACGTGCTGATCAACAACGCCGGTTACGGTGAGTACGGCCCGATCGAGGAGACCCCGATGGCCCGGGTCCGGGCGCAGTTCGAGACGAACGTGTTTGGGCTCAGCCGACTCACCCAGCTGGTGCTGCCCGGGATGCGCCGGGCGGGGAAGGGCCGCATCGTCAACGTCAGCTCGATGGGCGGCCGGATCGTCTTCCCCGGCGGCGGCTACTACCACGCCAGCAAGTACGCGGTGGAGGCCATCTCCGACGCGCTGCGCCAGGAGGTGCGACCCTTCGGCATCGACGTGGCGATCATCGAACCCGGCCTGATCCGTACCGGCTTCGGCGCGGTGGCCGCCGATTCCCTCGGCGCGGGCGCGGACCCGTCCGGGCCGTACGGGAGCATGGTGGCCGCGGTCGACGCGGCGATGTCCACGTCGTACGGGAACAAGCTGCTCGCCGCCACTCCGGACACGGTGGCGCGGGTGATCGAGCGCGCGGTGACCGCCCGCCGGCCACGGACCCGGTACCTGGTCACGGCGGCGGCGTGGGCCATGGTGCACACCCGCCGCCTGTTCGGTGCGCGCGTGTTCGACTCGGTCAACCGGTACCAGTTCCGCTGACCGGGGACCGGAGCGGGCGGGTGAACCGGACGATCCCGCCCGCCGCCGCGGCGCCGCGACTAGCCTCGGGTGAGAGCCGGGCGCGACGCCTGCGGAGGTGATGTCCGATGCCCGCACCCACCGACGCGGTGCTGGTCGGGGTCGGCTCGGAGCGCAACCTGCCGCTGGTCCGCCTGGCCGCCCAGGAGGCCGCCGCGCACGACCGCCCGCTGCACCTGGTGCACGCGTTCGACTGGGCGGGCGCGTTCGAGGCCCAGTCGGTGGCCGGGCCCCGCGCCGAGGCCGAGGACCTGATCTCCCGGGCGGCGGCCGCGGCCAACGAGGTGGAGCCGGCGGTCCCGGTCAGCGGGGAGATCGTCGAGGGCGGACCGGTGCCAGCCCTGGTGCGCCGGTCGGAGACGGCGTTTTTGGTCGCCGTCGGCGACGGCGGGATGGCCAACTGCGCGACCTGCGTACCGACGGATGCCCCGGCGGTGCAGCTGGCCGCCCGCGCGGGCAGTCCGGTGCTGGTCGCCCGCCGCGACCCGCCCCCGCAGGGGCCGGTCCTGGTCGGCGTCGACGGCTCCGCCAGCTCGCAGCGGGCCCTGGCCTGGGCGTACGACTGCGCCGCCCGGCGGGAGGCGCGGCTGCTCGTCGTCCGGGTCGTCGAGGAGGACGGATCCGACGACCCGGACCTGCTCGCCGGGATCGTGGCCCGCTGCGGGGCGGCACACCCGGAGGTGTCCGCCGAGTGCCACACCATCCGCGGCGATCCCGGCACCGTCCTGGTCGAGCAGTCCCGCTCGGCCCAGCTGTCCGTGGTCTCCGCACGGGGTGACGATCCGTGGCGCGGCATGCTCGGCGCCGTCAGCCAGTCCCTGCTGTACCACGCGCCGTCGCCGGTGATCGTCGTACGGGGAATCGCCGCCCCGCCGGGCGACGGCGCGTGACGGTCCCGGCGGGCGTACCGGGTCGCACGTCCGGGCGAGTCGGGACCAACGGCACTGATCCACAGCGGCCGATCCGGCGAAGCTCGAAGGCGAATCGGCGTTCTAAGGATGCACGACTCCCCCAACCGCGAGAGGCTCGACAGTATGGACACCGCTCTCGACCTGCACAGCCCCCTGACCGAAGACGAGCTGCGCCGGCTGGACGCCTACTGGCGGGCGGCGAACTACCTGACGGTCGGGCAGATCTACCTGCTGGACAATCCGCTGCTCCGGGAGCCGCTCAGGCCGGAGCACGTCAAGCCGCGGCTGCTCGGTCACTGGGGCACCAGCCCCGGCCTGAACCTGCTCTACGCCCACCTCAACCGGGTCATCGTCGCCCGTGACCTGCCCGCCATCTTCGTGACCGGCCCGGGCCACGGCGGCCCGGCCATCGTCGCGAACACCTGGCTGGAGGGCACCTGGAGCGAGCGCTACCACGGCGTCGGCCGAGACGAGGCCGGCATGGCCGAGCTGTTCCGGCAGTTCTCGTTCCCCGGCGGCATCCCCAGCCACGTCGCGGCGGAGGTGCCGGGTTCGATCCACGAGGGCGGCGAGCTGGGGTACGCCCTCAGCCACGCCTACGGCGCGGCGTTCGACAACCCGGACCTGCTGGTCGCCTGCGTCATCGGCGACGGTGAGGCGGAGACCGGTCCGCTCGCCGGCAGTTGGCTCTCCAACGTGTTCCTCAACCCGGCCCGCGACGGCGCGGTGCTGCCGATCCTGCACCTCAACGGCTACAAGATCGCCAACCCGACCGTGCTGGAGCGGATCCCCGCCGACGACCTGAGCGCGATGATGCGCGGCTTCGGCTACCAGCCGTACGTCGTGGAGGGCGACGACCCGGTCCGCGTGCACCAGACGCTGGCCGCCACCATGGACCGGGTCCTCGACGAGATCGCCGAGATCCAGCGGCGGGCCCGTTCGGGCGGACCGGTCGAGCGTCCCCGCTGGCCGATGATCATCCTGCGGACGCCGAAGGGCTGGACCGGCCCGCGCGAGGTCGACGGCAAGCAGGTCGAGGGGACCTACCGCGCGCACCAGGTGCCGCTGTCGGAGGTCCGCAAGAACCCGGAGCACCTGGCCGACCTGGAGCGCTGGCTGCGCAGCTACCGGCCCGAGGAGCTGTTCGACGCCACCGGCGCCCCGGTCGCCGACCTGGCCGACCTGCCGCCGCGCGGAGACCGGCGGATGAGCGCCAACCCGGTGACCAACGGCGGTGTCGTGCTGCGCGACCTCGCGCTGCCGGACTTCCGCGACTACGCCGTGGACGTACCGCGTCCGGGCGACACGGTCGCCGGCGCCACCGGCGCGCTGGGCACGTGGATCCGCGACGTGATCGCCGCCAACCCGGAGACGTTCCGCCTGTTCGGGCCGGACGAGGTCGCCTCCAACCGGCTCGGCGCGGCGTTCGAGGTCACCGACCGGGCCTGGATGGCCGCCACCGTCCCCGGGGACGACCACCTCTCGCCGGACGGACGGGTGATGGAGGTCCTCTCCGAGCACCTGTGCCAGGGCTGGCTGGAGGGTTACCTGCTCACCGGCCGACACGGCGTCTTCACCAGCTACGAGGCCTTCATCCACATCGTCGACTCGATGCTCAACCAGCACGCGAAGTGGCTGAAGGTGACCCGGGGCATCCCCTGGCGCCAGCCGGTCGCGTCGCTGAACTACCTGCTGTCCAGCCACGTGTGGCGGCAGGACCACAACGGGTTCTCCCACCAGGACCCCGGCTTCATCGACCACGTGGCCAACAAGAAGGCCGAGGTCGTCCGGGTCTACCTCCCGCCGGACGCCAACACCCTGTTGTCCACGATGGACCACTGCCTGCGCAGCCGGCACTACATCAACGTCGTGGTGGCCGGGAAGCAGCCGGCGCCGAACTGGCTGTCGATGGAGGAGGCGATCCAGCACTGCCGGCGCGGCCTGGGCATCTGGGACTGGGCCAGCACGGACGCCGGCAGCGAGCCGGACGTGGTGCTCGCCTGCGCCGGCGACGTGCCGACGCTGGAGACCCTCGCCGCGGCGGACCTGCTGCACCGGCACCTGCCGGAGCTGAGGGTCCGATTGGTCAACGTGGTCGACCTGATGCGACTTCAGCCGTCGTCGGAGCACCCGCACGGGCTGACCGACTCCGAGTTCGACACCATCTTCACGCAGGATCGGCCGGTCATCTTCGCTTACCACGGCTATCCCTGGCTCATCCACCGGCTCACCTACCGGCGGACCAACCACGACAACCTGCACGTACGCGGATACAAGGAGGAGGGCACCACCACCACGCCGTTCGACATGGTGATGCTCAACGACCTGGACC
>NZ_JBFAMU010000324.1:0-5668 GCF_040656655.1 Micromonospora sp. NPDC049799 | reverse complement strand
TAGTCCTAGCCCTCAAAGTTTAACAGAACCCCGCTGCCCGCGAACCCCCTGCTCAATAAGGGGCTCCTGACCTCGGGTCCGGGGGGGGGGCGGCGACCCCCCGGGGGGTGGCGGCGGGTCGACGCCGCCCGGCGGCGGGGTGGCCGGGGCGCCGGCCCGTTTGCCCTGCTCGACGAGCTGCTTGATGCCGTCGGTGAGGTTGTTGGCGAGCACCACGTAGGAGCCGCCGTCGCCGTAGGACAGGAGCACCTTCTGCAGCAGCGGGTACGCGTCCTGCTGGTTGCTCTTCACGTAGACGGGCTCGACGTAGAGCATGCCGTTGCCGAACGGCAGCGACAGCAGGTTGCCGTACTGGACCTGCGCCTGGTTGGAGGAGAGCAGGTTCAGCTCGGTACGGATGGTCGCGTTGTTGGTCATCTGCTGGTGCACCTGCACGGGGCCGGAGATCCGGGTCTGGTCCGGCAGCTCCAGGACCTTCAACTCCGGCTTCCCGTCGACGTACGACCCAGAGATCAACGCGGCCAGGTTCTGCCGCCCGTTCGGGGTGACCGCCGAGGTCAACTGGAAGCGCGGCTCGTTCTGACCGGGGAACTGGGTGAACAGGTAGTACGGCGGCTGCTTCTGGCCGGTGTCCGGGGCGTCCGGCACGTTCGGGACCTCCCAGAAGTCCTGGCCGGAGTAGAAGTCGCCGGGGTTGGTGACGTGGAAGCGGGTGAGCAGGTTGCGCTGCACCTTGAACAGGTCGGCCGGGTAGCGGAAGTGCTGGGCCAGCTCGGCGGGGATGTCACCCTTCGGCTTGACCAGGTCACCACCGAAGGCCTTGTTCCACGCCTTGAGCACCGGGTCGTTCTCGTCGAACTCGTAGAGCGTCACCGTGCCGTCGTACGCGTCGACGGTGGCCTTCACCGAGTTGCGGATGTAGCTGACGTTCTCCCGGGCCAGCTGGAAGGTGCCCCGGCCGGTCAGCTCGTCGGTCGTCTCCTGCTGGAGGTTGACCCGCTCGGCGTACGGGTAGGTGGCCGCCGTGGTGTAGCCGTCGATGATCCACTGCACCCGGCCGCCGACCACCGCCGGGTACGGGTCGCCGTCGACGGTCAGGAACGGGGCGACCTTCTCCACCCGCTCGCGGGGGTTGCGGACGTACAGCAGCTTCGAGTTCTCGTTGATCGCGCCGGAGAGCAGGAAGTTCGACTCCTGCTGCTGGATGGCGTAGAGCAGCCGGCGGGGGAACGAGCCGATCTCGACGCCACCGGCACCGGTGTAGGTGTAGTAGGACTCGGCGCCGTTGTCGCCCTCGCCGACCGGGCGGTCGAACTCCGACGGGTTGGCGTCCGGGTTGGCCTTGCCGACGATCGCGTAGTCGTCGGCCTCCATCCGCTCGCCGTAGTAGATGCGGGGCTGGCTGGCCGGGATCTGCTCGGTCTGCGAGCCGCAGGCCTCCGCCGACTTCTCCCCACCGAGGAAGCCGGAGACGAAGAACGGCTGCCCACCGCAGACCACCTGGTTGGCCGGAGCGGCCACCAGCCCGTAGCCGTGGGTGTAGACGGTGTGCCGGTTGATCCAGTTGCTCTGCTGGGCGGTCAGCTCACCGTAGTTGATCTCCCGGACGCCGACCACGTAGTCCCGCGTCTTGTTGGCCACCGTGTAGCGGTCGATGTCCAGCTTGGGGCCGAAGTCGTAGAAGCCACGGACCTGCTGGAGCTGGGTGTACGTCTCGGAGACCAACTGCGGGTCGAGCAGCCGGGCGTTCGGTACCACGCTGGTGTCGGTGGCCAGGGTCGCCGGTGGGATCAGGTTGTTGGCCGAGTACGGCGCTGTGTCGGCGATTGTCAGCCCGAACGCGTCGCGGGTCGCGTCGATGCTGCGCTGGATGTACGGCGCCTCCTTCTCCCGGGCGCTGGGCTTGACCTCGAAGTTCTGCACCGCCCACGGGTAGATGCCGCCGATCGCGACCGCCGACACGCCGAGCAGGGCCAGCGAGATGCCCGGCCAGACCAGGTTCCGCATCCAGGCGTTGGAGAAGACGATGATCGCGATCGCCACCACGATCGAGATGTACGCGAGGATCTCCTTCGCCGGCAGCAGGGCGTTGACCTGGGCGTAACCGGCGCCGTAGGTGTTCGCGGTGTCGTTGTACTCCAGCAGCATCGCCCGCCGGTCCAGCACGTACGCGATGGCCTTGAGCAGGACGAAGACGGCGACGAGCGTGCTGAGGTGCGCGCGGGCGGCGTTGGTCATGCGGTCCCCGACGCCCTGGAGGCGGACGCCGCCGAAGATGTAGTGCACGGCGAGCGCGCCGATGACGGCGAGGACGACGGCGGTGAACCCGACCCCGAGCAGGTAGCGCCAGAACGGCAACTGGAAGACGTAGAACCCGACGTCGACCCCGAACTCGGGATCCTTGACGCCGAAGTCGCCGCCGTTGCGGAAGAGCAGCCACTGGCTCCAGCGGCCCTGCGCGGAGAGCCCCGCGAAGAGGCCGATCACGCCGGCGGTCAGGGCGATCCAGAGGCCGAGCCGAGGGCTCAGCAACATCCGGTAGCGCTCCAGGGTGACCTGCTCGGGCGAGTGCGGCCGCATCCTCGGACGCAGCCGGTGGGCCAGCCACAGGTTGCCGCCGATGATCACCGCCATGCCGAGGCCGACGGCGAGGAACAGCAGCAGCCGGGTGGCGAGCACACCGGTGAACACGTCGGTGTAGCGGACCTCCTCGAACCACAGCCAGTCCGTCCACGCCTGCACACCCCACCCGAGCAGGGTGAGAAGCACGAACACCCCGACCAGGACACCGATCGTGACGCGTCCGCGTCGGCTCATCCTCGGCAGGGGGCTGCTGCTACGCATGACCACTGTTGGCTCCGCATGCTCGATATGATCGGCTCCGATCAGGCACCCAGAGTACGGGGTGTTCCTGAACGCGGCGGTCCACGGTCACCCCGACGCGACGCGTCCACGGTCCGTCCCTGCCCACCGGCCCGCCGGCCATGATCAGGAGCGGTCAGCAGCGGGTCGGTTCCGCCCCGGCACGCAGCTTCTCCAGCGCGGTCAGCGCGTCGTCCAACGTGGCCACCCGGATCAGCGGGAGGCCGGGCTGCGGGTTGCGGACCGCCTCGGCGCAGTTGTCCGCCGGCACGAGGAACGCGGTCGCGCCGGCGTCCTTCGCGCCGACCAGCTTCTGGGGGATGCCGCCGATCGGCCCGACCCGGCCTGAGTCGTCGATGGTGCCCGTGCCGGCGATGACCTTGCCGCCGGTCAGGTCGGCCGGGGTGAGCTTGTCCACGATGCCGAGCGCGAACATCAGGCCGGCGCTGGGACCGCCGATGTCGTCCAGGTCGATGCTCAGGGTGAACGGGTGCGGCTGCTGCTGGTCGATCTCGACACCGATCCGCGGCCGGCCGTCCTGCTCTCGGCTGGCGATGCGGACGGTGGAGGCCGCGCCGTCGCGGGTGTAGCCGACGGTGAAGGTGGTCCCGGCGGGCTTGCCCCGGATCACCTCGGTGAGGCGGCTGGCCGCCGGCAACGGCTGCCCGTCGACGGAGGTGACCACGTCGCCGGGCCGGAGCCGGCCGGACGCCGGCCCGTCGGCGGCCACGGTCTTGACCACCACCTGCACCGGGAAGCCCAGCTCGGCGAGCGCCGCGGTCTCCGCGCTGGTCTGCGAGACCTCGAAGTCCTGGGCGTTGCGCTCCTCGACCTGCTCCCGGCTCTCCCCCGGCGGGTACACCAGCTCCCGTGGCACGACCGCCTCGTCATCGGAGAACCACGCCTGGAGCGCCGACCGGAGCTTCACCTCCGGCTGCACCCCCACGGTCGTCAGCCGCAACTGCCCCGCCGAGGTGGAGGTCTCCCGGCCGGACACCTGGATGACCTCCTTGCCGTCGGAGGTGCCCAACGTGTTGACGGTCGGCCCGGGGCCGAGCACCACGTAGGGGATGGGTGCCGCGAGCACGCCGATGCTGAGCAGGGTGGTGAGCAGGGCACCCAGAAGGACGGTCACGCCGCGACGTCTCATGCGCCAGAGCGTACCGATCAGGGTGGTGGCCTCCGACGGACGAACCGGTGACTTCGCCCTGAGCGCAACGCGGGCGGCGGCTACCTGGGGCGCGGCGCGCGTACCGTAGACGTCGTGCCTGATATTCCGTTCGGTTTCGCGCTCCCGGGTGGGCAACCACCAGACCCCAACGATCCCGCGCAGATGCAGCAGTTCATGTCGCAGTTGCAGCACCTGCTCTCCGCGCCGGGCAGCGGGCCGGTCAACTGGGACCTGGCCCGCCAGGTGGCCGCCAGCCAGCTCGCCGCCTCCGGCGACCCGGCGGTCTCGCCGTTCGAGCGCAACGCGGTGGAGGAGGCGTTGCGGCTCGCCGACCTCTGGCTGGAGCCGGCCTCCGCCCTGCCCTCCGGCATCCAGACCTCGCTGGCCTGGAACCGGAACGAGTGGATCTACCGGACCCTGGACGTGTGGCGCAAGCTGTGCGATCCGGTGGCCAGCCGCATGGTCGGCGCGATGGGCGACCTGGTGCCGCCGGAGGCGCGCGCCCAGCTCGGCCCGATGCAGTCGATGGTCGCCACCCTGGGCGGCGCCCTCTTCGGCGGTCAGCTCGGCCAGGCCCTCGGCTCGCTCGCCGCGGAGGTGCTCTCCGCCGGCGACATCGGGCTGCCGCTCGGCCCCGCCGGCACGGCCGCGCTGATCCCGGCCAACATCCGGGAGTACGGCGCCGGCCTGGAGCTGCCCGAGGACGAGGTCCGCCTCTACGTGGCCCTGCGCGAGGCGGCGCACCAGCGCCTCTTCCAGCACGTGCCGTGGCTGCGCGGGCACGTCCTCAGCGCCGTGGAAATGTACGCCGCGGGCATCCGCGTCAACCGGGAGGCGATCGAGGAGGCCATGGGCCGGGTCGATCCGACCGACCCGGAGTCGATGCAGGCCATCGCCCTGGAGGGCATCTTCACGCCGGAGGACACCCCGGCCCAGAAGGCGTCGCTGGCTCGTCTGGAGACCGCCCTGGCCCTGGTCGAGGGGTGGGTCTGCCACGTGGTGGACAGCGCCGCCGGTGGCCGGTTGCCCAACGTCGTACGGCTCGGCGAGGCGTTCCGCCGCCGTCGGGCGGCGGGTGGGCCCGCCGAGCAGACCTTCGCGGCGCTGGTCGGCCTGGAGCTGCGCCCCCGCCGGCTGCGCGAGGCCGCCGCTCTCTGGGCGGCGCTCTCCGAGCACCGGGGGATCGCCGGCCGGGACGCCCTGTGGGGCCACCCCGACCTGCTGCCCTCCGACGACGACTTCGCCGACCCGGTGGCGTTCGCCCGGTCGGAGGTCGACCTCGGCGAGCTGGAGACCTTCGACTTCACCGCGCCCGGCGGTCCCGAGGAGAAGGCGCCCGGCACGCCGGACGACGACGAGGGCGACGACAGGCGCTCCTGACCGCATCGCCTCTCCCGGGCGGGCCCGCCTCATCCCGGGCATCCCGGGCGGCCCGCCCTGAGACGCGGGTGCGGCCGATCACGAGATCCGACGTCGGCGTGGGCCGTCCCGCGCGGTTCCCGCCGTTCAGCCGGGGCGGCCGGCGCCGGAGAGCAACGCGCGGGTCGCCTCCCAGCCCTCCACGGCCGGGTCGAGACCGGCGAGGTCGGCCGGCCCGCGCAGGCGCCGCCACGCCGGGGTGACCGCGAGGTCGCC
>NZ_JBFAMU010000323.1:0-5690 GCF_040656655.1 Micromonospora sp. NPDC049799 | reverse complement strand
CGTCGGCCGGCAGCGGCACGAGCAGCAGCCCGGTGCCGTGCCGCTCGGCCGCCGACGCGACGCCGGCCAGGAAGCGGACCGCGAAGGGGTCCGTGAAGGCGTACGACAGCTGGGACGTGAACAGCACCCCGACCGCTCCGACGACGCCGCGCCGCAGCGAGCGGGCGGTGGGGTTGGGTCCGGGGTAACCGATCTGCCGGGCGGTTTCCAGGATCCGCTCCCGAAGGGCGGCGGAGAGCTGGTCGGGGCGGCAGTACGCGTTGGAGACGGTGCTCCGCGAGACGCCGACGGCGTCGGCGACGGCCTGCAGTGTCGGCTTCACGGCCCACCTCTCGTCGGCTTCTGGATCGATTCAGCTTCTGTATCGATCCAGAGACTAGCGACAGTGACCGCCGCCGGTCAATACCGGACGCCGGGAGGAAAACGACGCACCCCGCCGGGCCGAGGCCGGACGGGGTGCGGTGGGCGCGCGAGCGGGTCAGGACACGCGGGCGACAGCCCCGTACATGCTGACCTCGGCGACCGACGGGCGGGGCTGCGGGGCACCCTCGGCACGCCACTCGGCCACCGAGGTGATGCCCGGCTCCACCACGTGGAGCCCGTCGAAGAAGCGGGTGAACTCGTCCAGGCTGCGCAGGTTGATCACACCGTGCGGACCGCCACCCTTGGCAGCCGCCCTCGCCTCGGCGGCGACCTGCGGCGGCAGGTAGTCGTGCGTGGCGTGCGAGGCGGCCAGGTAACTGCCGTCCGGCAACGCGTCGAGCAGCCGCCGGACCACCGCGTACGGGTCGTCGCCGTCGGGCACGAAGTGCAGGATGGCCACCAGCATCAGCGCGACCGGCTGGGACAGGTCGATGGTGCGCCTCAGGTCGGGGTGGCCGAGGATCTTCTCCGGGTCCCGCAGGTCGGCGTCGATGTAGGCGGTCGCGCCCTCCGGCGAGCTGGTCAGCAGCGCCCGGGCGTGCGCCAGCACGATCGGGTCGTTGTCGACGTACACCACCCGGGACTCCGGCGCGATGGACTGGGCGACCTCGTGGGTGTTGTCCGCGGTCGGGATCCCGGTGCCGATGTCGAGGAACTGCCGGATGCCCGCCTCGCGGGTCAGGTAGCCGACGGCACGCTGGAGGAAACGGCGGTTCTCCAGGGCCGAGGTGCGGATGGTCGGGAAGGCCGCCGCCATCGCGTCACCGGACTCGCGGTCGGCCTGGAAGTTGTCCTTGCCACCCAGCCAGTAGTTGTAGCGGCGGGCCGGGTGGGCGACCGAGGTGTCGATGCGATCGCTGGGATGGGCGGAACCGGTCGTCGCACCTGGAGCATCGGTGGTCAAGGCAGCCTCCATGACTCTGTGCCACCCGCGATGGTGGGTCCGTCCACTGTCGCCGGACCCGACCATGCTAGTGCCACATCGGGTCGTGGCGCGTCCCCCGGGAGCGACTCATTCCCGGTACAGGTCGTCCAGGATGCGATGGAGGATCTCCGGCGTACGCTCCGGCGGCTCGGCCTCCACGCAGAGCCGCTCCATGGCCACCGCGTAGTACTCGAGGTCGTCGCGCTTGTCCAGGTAGAGGGCACTGGTGAGCTGTTCGATGTAGACGATGTCGGGCAGCTCCGCGTCGCCGAAGCGCAGGATGGTGAAGGCCCCTCCGGCGGCGGCGTGCCCACCCGCGGCGAACGGAATCACCTGGAGGCGGATGTGGGACGACTTGGTCGCCTCGATGAGGGCCTCCACCTGGCCGCGCATCACCTCCGGCCCGCCGATCGGCCGGCGCAGCGCGGCCTCGTCGAGCACCACCCACAGTTGCGGCGGGCTCTCCCGGCGCAGCAGGTGTTGGCGCTGCATCCGCAGCTCGACCCGGCGTTCGATCTCGCCCGGGGCGGCACGGCCGTGGCCGAGCAGCACCACGGCCCGCGCGTAGTCGCGGGTCTGGAGCAGTCCCGGGACGAACTGCACCTCGTACGTGCGGATCAGGGACGCGGCGGCCTCCAGCCCCAGGTACGCCTGGAACCAGGTGGGCAGCACGTCGGTGTACCGGTGCCACCAGCCGGGGCTGTTGGCGTCGCGGGCCAGCTTGAGCAGCGCGTCCCGCTCCTCGGGCACCGTGACCCCGTAGAGCGTGAGCAGGTCGGCGACATCGCGTTCCTTGAAACCGACCCGGCCCAGCTCCATCCGGCTGATCTTCGACTCGGAGGCCCGGATCTCCCATCCGGCGCCCTCGCGGGTCACTCCGCTGGACTCGCGCAGCCGGCGCAGCTGGGCGCCGAGGAGGATGCGCAGGACGGTGGGGCCGGTCGCCGGACCTCCCTCGGCGGGAACCATCGCCACTGCCGCCCTCCGCACGCCGGAACCCATGCCGGGCGGGCCACCGCCGACCCGACCGACGTGTAAGCATGCCATGGACGGTCAGTGAGGTGAATGCCTCCGGACCGGATAATCGGTTCCTTCCGCCGGACGGCAGGTCAGTCGATCAGGTGGTCGAAGTCCCCGTCACGGGCGCCGAGGACGAAAGCCGCGATCTCGTCGACGGTGTAGATCAGGGCGGGCCCCTCGGGGTGACGGGAGTTGCGCAGGGCGATGCCGGCCCCGCCGGGCAGTTCGGCCAGCTCGACGCAGTTGCCGCTCGGGTTGCTCCGGCGACTCTTCTGCCAACGCAGCGGCGGGAGCTGGTTGATGGGAACGCCGTTCGGTGGCTGCTGCTGCATGGGCGTCTTCCTCTTCGAGCGCCAGGCCGGTGCCCGGTGTGCAGACGGTGCTGGCACGAGGGGCGGGCATCGACGAAAGCGCTTTCTGCACGTGCATTTGCTATTGCATCTGCATCAGACAGCGAGCATGATAACGCACGTGCGCGGTACCCATCCGTTCACTTTGAGTTACCTGAAACTGGGCTGCCACCAGGGAAAACACCGCGCGGCGCGGAGGCGCCGAGCGACCGCCGGCGAGGCCGGGGGCAACAGCGTGACGGGAGGGCTCGTGGCGGATCCGTTGACCATCGCGTCCGGCATCTGCGCCGCGGGAGCTCTCCTCTCGACCTGGCAGTTGCGCCGGCGCGCGGTCCACGCCGAGGCCGAGATCGGGCTCCTCCAGGCCGAACTCGCCGCCGAACGGCACGCTGCCAGCCACGACCCGCTCACCGGGCTGCCCAACCGCCGGGCCTTCTACCGGCTCGCGACGAGCCTGCTGACCGACGCGGCCGGCCGGCCCCTGATCGCCGTCGTCCTGGACCTCGACGACTTCAAGCAGATCAACGACCGCTACGGGCACGCTGCGGGCGACCAGGTGCTGGTGAGCGTGGCCGAGCGGTTCGCGGCCTTCGCCGGGGACAACCTGGTGGCCCGCCTCGGCGGCGACGAGTTCGCCGGGCTGCTGACCACCCCGACCGTCGACGGCCGGTGGATCGAGCACGCCACCCGCCGCCTCTGCGAAACCCTCGCCGCGCCGATCCCGCTGGGTGGGTTCAGCCTCCGGGTCACCGCGTCCGTGGGCCTGGCCCCGGTCACCGGGCCGACCCAGCTCACCGAGGCCCTCGACCACGCCGACGCGGCGATGTACCGGGCCAAGAGCCTGGGACCGGCCCGCACGCGGCGGCAACTGGTCGACAGCGCCCCGCTCGCCGACTGAACCCCTACGCCGGCAGCCGTGCGGCGCTGCGGCCCCGCGTCGAGGAGGTCGCCGGATCAGCGGCACCCGGGTCTGGCCGGCGGCCGGCGCGACGTACTGGGTCGGCGAGGCGCTGCACAAGACCGACTACGTGGACGCCCGACCCAAGCCGGACACCACCGGCCGCACCACGAAGGCCCTCGCGCTCAACAGCGCGCACCTGGCCCGGCTGCTCGTCGAGCAGCCGTACCCGCCGCCGGAGGCGCACAGCGCCGCCGTGGGACCCAGCCGCGAGCCGGGCTGACCGGGCCGGCCCGGTCCGACGAAACGGTCAGCGCCAGCCGTAGCCGGCGCGCAGCGCCAGCCCCACCCGGTCGAACCGCGGCCGGTCCAGTACCGCGCCCTCACGCCGGATGCTGTCCTCGCGCATGGTCAGCACCCGGTCCAGGCGTACCCAGCTGGGCCGGTTGTCCCGGTCCCACGAGCCGGGCCCCAGCGCGAGCCAGTGCCGCTGGCCGTCCCGCTCGCTCTGGCTGGACAGCATCAACCCGAACAGGGTCCGGCTGTGCCGGCCGACCACCAGCACCGGCCGGTCCTTGCCCTGCCGGGGATCGTCCTCGTACGGCACCCAGGTCCAGACGATCTCCCCCGGGTCGGCCTGTCCGTCGGGCTCCGGCGCGTACGTCAGCTCGCGCCGTTGCAGCGCCGCGACGTGGCGCCGCCGGGCGACCTGGGCGGGCGCGGGCCCGGGACGCCGGGGCCCCGGGATGACGCCGCCGAGACGCGCGGCCACGTTCCTGAGAAGACCTGCCACGGCGGGCAGCCTATCCCCAGTGGTGCGGGCATGATCGACGGCATGACGCCTGCCCTGCCGGACGACTTCCCCGTCATCGAGCGCCACGCCGTACGGGTGGTGGTCCTCGACGCCGACCAGCGGGTGCTGCTCTTCCACACGCGGGACCCCGAGCACCCCCGGCTCGGCACCTGGTGGGAACTGCCCGGCGGGGGTATGGACCCGGGTGAGACGTACCTCGACACGGCCGTCCGGGAACTGCGCGAGGAGAGCGGCATCGTGGCGCTCCCCGCGCAGGTGGGACCGCCCGCGTGGCGGCGCCGGGCGAGCTTCCTGCACCGTCGTACGCGCCACCTCCAGGACGAGGTGGTCGTCACGGTCCGGCTCACCGGTCCCGGGCCGGAGGTCGACGAGGCGGACCGGCTGGCGTACGAGCGGGAGGACTACTTCGGCTTCCGCTGGTGGCCGGTGGACGAGATCGTGGCCGGGCGGGAGCGGTTCTACCCGGGCCGCCTGCCGGACCTGCTCCCCGTCCTCCTGGCCGGCGAGGAGATCGACGAACCGTTCGAGCTGTGGTCGTGACGTACGGCGCGGGACCGGGCACAGTGGGGCGGTGACCGATCTGCGCCCGCCCCTCGCCCGGTACGCCGAGCGCCTGCACGCCACGCTCGGCGACCGGCACCACGTCGCCTCCCCGCTCGGCGCCTGGCTGCTTTTGGCCCTGAGTGGACCGGCCGCCACCGCCGGGATCCGGGACGACCTGGAGTCGGTGCTCGGCATGGACGTGGACGCCGCCGCCGCGACCGCCCGCACGCTGCTGGACGATCCACACCCGCTGGTCGGCGCCGCGAGCGGGGTGTGGCACCGGCCGGGGTCCGACACGCGCCGGCTCGACGACTGGTCGGCGGGCCTGCCACGACGCACCGCGATCGGGCCGCTGCCCGACGGGTCCGCTCTGGACGCCTGGGCCCGCGAGCACAGCCTGGGGCTCGTGGAGCGGTTCCCGATCACGATCCGGCCGGACACCCTGCTGGTGCTGGCCAGCGCGCTGGCCACCCGCATCTCCTGGGCCGACCCGTTCACGGTGACCGAGGCGGACGCCCTCGGCGCCGGCAACCGGTGGGCGGGGACGCTGCGGTGGGTGCTGCGGACACCCCCGTACGGTCACCGGTGCTGGATCGCCAGCACCTCCCGGGCGGGGGACGTCGTCGTGCACGCCGCGCCCGCCCGGCCCGCGGACGACGGGGCCGGGCTGCTGGTGGTGTCGGTGGCGGCGATGCCCGACGTGCCGCCGGTCGACGT
>NZ_JBFAMU010000322.1:0-5757 GCF_040656655.1 Micromonospora sp. NPDC049799 | reverse complement strand
CCGCGATTTGCGGGGGGCCCCACCCCCGCCTTTATCTCGCGCCGGCCGCGGGGGGGGGGCGGGCCCCCCCCCCCGGCCCCCCCCCCGACTTCATGCCGGGCCGGCAACCGAGAGGACGTACGCGTGTACTTCACCGACCGTGGCATCGAGGAACTGGTCGAGCGCCGGGGCGAGGAGCAGGTCAGCATCGAGTGGCTGGCCGAGCGCCTGCGCGACTTCGTCGACCTGAACCCCGAGTTCGAGACCCCGATCGAACGCCTGGCCACCCACCTCGCCCGCCTAGACGACGAAGACGACGAGTAGCCCCCCTCCCCCGGCCCGCCCCGGGCCCGCCTCGTTGATCAAGGGGTTTGCGTCAGGCCGAAGATCGAACCTGACGCAAACCCCTTGATCAACCGGGCGACGGCCGGGTGGGGGGCACGGGTGACCGTGGGGGGACGGGGCGGAGGACCCGGGCGGAGGGCTTCGCGATCTTCTAGGGTGGGTGCGTGGCCCGGAGCGTGTATCTGACCAGTGTGGGGTCCGGCGGGGGCAAGTCGACGGTCGCCCTCGGCCTGGCGGAGCTGCTGTCCCGGCAGGTCGAGCGGATCGGGGTGTTCCGGCCGCTGGTCGGCGGGCACGGACCCGATCCCATCCTCGCCCTGCTCAGCAACCGCTACCGGATCGACCTGCCGCCGGCCGACCTGTCCGGCACGACGTACGCCGAGGCGACCGCCCTGGTCGCGGACGGCCGCCGGGAGGAGCTGATCTCCGGCATCGTCGCCCGCTACCGCGAGATCGAGCGGCGCTGCCCGGCCGTGGTCGTGGTGGGTAGCGACTTCGCCGACGGCGGGGACGGCGCCGGCCCCCGTGAACTGGCCTTCAACGCCCGGCTGGCCACCGAGTTCGGCAGCGTGGTGGTGCCGGTGGTCGACGGCCTCGGACAGGAGCCGGCGGCCATCGCGGCGGCGGCGCGCGGGGCTTACCACGACCTGGAGGACCTGGGGGCGACGGTGCTGGCGGTGATCGCGAACCGCGTACCCGAGCCGATGACGCTGCCCGACCTGCCGGTGCCCGCGTACGCCATCCCGGAGGTCCCGACCGTGTCGGCGCCGACGGTGGCCGAGGTGGCGGCGGCGCTCGGCGCCACCCTGCTGGCCGGCGACGACGCCGCGCTCAGCCGGGACGTGCTCGACTACGTGGTGGGCGCGGCACACGTGCCGACCCTGCTGGACCACCTCACCGAGGGGGCCCTGGTGATCACGCCCGGCGACCGGGCGGACCTGCTGGTCGCGGCGAGCGCTGCGCACGTCGCCGGGCAGGTGTCGGTGGCGGGGCTGGTGCTCACCCTCGGCGAGCAGCCCGACCCACGGGCGATGCGGCTGGTGGAGGGGCTGAACACCGGGCTGGCCGTGCTCTCCGTGACGAGCGACAGCTACGACACGGTGGCCGCGTCCAGCCGGATCGAGGGCCGCCCGAGTGCGGGCAACCCCCGCAAGGTGGAGGCCGCGCTGGGCGTCTTCGAGCGGTGCGTCGACACCGACGACCTGGCCCGTCGGCTGCGCGTGAGCCGCTCGGAGCGGGTCACGCCGCTGATGTTCGAGTACGACCTGCTCGACCGCGCGCGGGCGCAGCGCCGGCACCTGGTGCTGCCGGAGGGCGGCGAGGAGCGGATCCTGCGGGCCACGGAGATCCTGCTGCGCCGGGGCGTGGCCGACCTGACGCTGCTCGGCCGGCCGGACGACATCGCCCGGCGTACCCGCGAGCTGGGCATCGACATCGGCGGGGCGCGGGTGGTCGACCCGGTCACCAGCGAGTGGCGGGACGAGTTCGCCGCCGCGTACGCGCGGCTGCGCGCCCACCGGGGCGTCACCGCCGAGCTGGCCCACGACATCGTGGCGCAGCCCAACTACTTCGGCACGATGATGGTGCACAGCGGGTACGCCGACGGGATGGTCTCCGGGGCGACCCACACCACCGCCGCCACCATCCGGCCCGCCTTCGAGATCATCCGGACGCTGCCGGACGTCTCCATCGCCTCCAGCGTCTTCTTCATGCTGCTCGCCGACCGGGTGCTGGTGTACGGGGACTGCGCGGTCAACCCCGACCCGGACGCCGCCCAGCTCGCCGACATTGCGATCTCCTCGGCGGACACCGCCGCCCGCTTCGGCATCGAACCGCGGATCGCCATGCTGTCGTACTCGACCGGCAGCTCCGGTGCGGGCGCGGACGTGGAGAAGGTCGCCGCGGCGACCCTGCTGGTGCGGGAGCGCCGGCCGGAGCTGCTGGTGGAGGGGCCGATCCAGTACGACGCGGCGATCGACCCGGCGGTGGCGGCGACGAAGCTGCCCGGGAGTGAGGTCGCCGGCCGGGCGACGGTCTTCATCTTCCCGGACCTGAACACCGGCAACAACACCTACAAGGCGGTGCAGCGCTCCGCCGGGGCGATGGCCGTCGGGCCGGTGATCCAGGGTCTGCGCCGGCCGGTGAACGACCTGTCCCGGGGCGCCACCGTCCCGGACATCGTGAACACGGTGGCGATCACCGCCATCCAGGCCGCGGCGTCGTCGGAGGAGGAGGGCGCGTGACCGCCGACCGGGTGCTGGTGCTGAACTGCGGGTCGTCGTCGGTGAAGTGGCGGCTCTACGACGGTGACGAGGTGGTCGACAAGGGCACCGTCGAGCGGGTCGGAGAGCCCGGTGGCGGCCCGGCCGACCACTCCGCCGCCATCCGCGAGGTGCTGGCCGGACTGGACCTGACCGGGCTCACCGCGGTCGGCCACCGGGTGGTGCACGGCGGGATGCTGTTCGGGGAGCCGGTCCTGATCGACGACGCGGTGCTCGCCGCGATCCGTGACCTGGTGCCGCTCGCGCCGCTGCACAACCCGGCCAACCTGGCCGGCATCGAGGTCGCCCGGGCGGCGCTGCCGGACGTCGCGCAGGTCGCCGTCTTCGACACCGCGTTCCACACCACCCTGCCGGAGGCCGCCGCCACGTACGCGATCGACCGGGACACCGCCCAGCGGTACGGCATCCGCCGGTACGGCTTCCACGGCACCTCGCACGCGTACGTCTCCCGGCGCACCGCCGAACTGCTCGGCCGGCCGTACGACGAGGTCAACACCATCACCCTGCACCTCGGCAACGGGGCCAGCGCGTGCGCGGTCGCCGGTGGCCGCAGCGTGGCCACGTCGATGGGCATGTCCCCGCTGGAGGGCCTGGTGATGGGCACCCGCAGCGGCGACCTGGACCCGACGGTGATCTTCCACCTGCGCCGGGAGGGCGGGCTCGGCGTCGACGACATCGACGACCTGCTCAACCACCGCAGCGGACTGCTGGGGCTGACCGGCGCCAACGACATGCGCGAGGTGCTGGCGCGACGGGCCGACGGCGATCCGGCGGCGTCGCTGGCGTTCGACGTCTACTGCCGGCGGATCACCGGCTACGTGGGGGCGTACTACGCGCTGCTGGGCCGGGTGGACGCGGTCACCTTCACGGCCGGTGTCGGAGAGCACGCCGCGCCGGTGCGGGCGGCCGCTCTGGCCGGGCTGGAGCGGCTCGGCATCGCCGTCGACCCGGAGCGCAACGCCGGCAGCGGCGACCGCGTCATCTCACCGGACGGCGCGGAGGTCACCGTCTGCGTGATCGGCACCGACGAGGAGCGCGAGATCGCCCGCTCCGCCCGGGCCGTGGCCGCCGCCTGACCCGTCACCGGGCCGTTCGGCGGCGCTGGCGTCGGGCGGCACGGGTACGCCGCATCCGGGCCGTGCCGGGACCGCGCCGGGGCGGCTCGGCGCCGGGACGGTCGAACAGGCCGGTCGACACGAGGGCCGCGAAGCCGAAAACCGCACCCGACGCGGCCACCAGCAGCCCGAACGGGATGCCGGTCCAGGAATTGAGGAAGAAGACCGAGTCGTCGGTGTTGCCGTTGGCGGCCACGAACTCCTCGGGGCGCTCGGGATCGACCCGGAGCGCCATCACCTCGGGCGGTTCACGAGTGCAGCCGCCGGCCGAGCCGCAGAGGATGCGCGTGGAGTACCGGGTGCCGTCGACGTCGTACGAGACCCGGATCGTGTCGGTGCCGCCGCCGCGCCCGACGGTGTCCCTGCGCCCGGTCACCTGTGCCTGGACCGGGACGCCCTCCACGCGCAGCCGTTCGGCCTTGATGTGCAGGTGCCACTTGTAGGAGCCGGTTGCAGCCGCGTACGTCAAACCGGCGACCAGCAGCAGCAGGCCGACGACCGCGCTGCCCCGGTGCACGGCCCGCAGGCGGGCGAGGAGGCCCGGTGGGCGCCCCAGCCCGGTCTCGCTCAGCTCAGGGCCAGCCAGGCGACGACGGCGACCAGGACGACCGCGACCACGGCCACGCCGACGAGCAGCGGCGTCCGGGACGCGGCGGCCGGGGCCTCCGGCTCGGCGGGGTTCGCGAAGGCGCGGAACGCCGCGGTGTTGCCGCTCGGGTCGGTGAAGTTCTCAGACATGCCGGTGACCATAGCGAAGCCCGTCGAGTCCGTCCGACCCGTCCACGGCGTGGCGCGAGGTCCGGCCGGGCGGTCGGCCGGATCCGGCCGGGTGGCGCGTGGAGCCGGTCCGGACGGCGGGGCCACGCCTGCCCGGTGGACCCCTACCGTGGACCCGTGGGGGTGGGGGGCTTTCGCACCGGCGGTCGGCCCGCGCCGGCCGGGAAACGGCTGGTCGCGGCGCTGCTGACGGCGCTGCTGGCGGGCTGCGGCCCGGCCACCGCCGCGACCGGTGGACCGGCGCCGGCACGGGTGGCACCGACCGGGACGTACGCGGTCGGCGTGCGGACCTTCACCGTCGACGCGCGTTCGGTGCGCCCCCTGCCGGTCACCGTCTGGTATCCGACCCGGGCCGGTGCGGTGGCGGACGGGCGGTTCCCCCTGGTCGTCTACAGCCACGGGCTGCACAGCCTGCCGGAGCTGCACGCCGGCCTGACCACCCGCTGGGCCGCCGCCGGGTTCGTGGTCGTCGCGCCCGCCTACCCGCACACCCGGCGCGGTGCGCCCCGGTTCGACCGCGCCGACGTACGCCACCAGCCCGCCGACGCGTGGCGGGTGGTCCGCCACCTGCTTCGCCTGGACTCCCGGGGCGGGGACCCGCTCGCCGGGCACCTGGATCTCACGCGGATCGCCGCCGCCGGGCACTCGGCGGGCGGCTTCACCACCGCCGGCATGTTCACCACCGGGCACTCGGCCCGGCTGCGCGCCGGCATCGTGCTCGCCGGTGGCGGGATGGCCGGCAGCTTCGCCGGGCAGACCGCCCCGGTGCTCTTCGTGCACGGCACCCACGACCGGATCGTGCCGATGACCGTCGGCCGGGCCGCGTACGACCGCACGACCGGCCCGGCCGCCTTCCTGAGCGTCCTCGGGCAGGGCCACGGCGAGTACCTGATCCCGGGCCGTCCCGGCTTCGACCCGGTGCTCACCACCACCACCGACTTCCTCCGCTGGACGCTCTACGACGACCCGGCCGCCGGGCGCCGGCTCCCCGCCGACGCCACCTCCCCCGGCGTCACCGCCTACGAGGACCGCCTCGCCCCCTGACCACCGCCTCACCCCCTGACAACCGGCGAGCCCGCCGGCACGGTGCGTCGATCCCGGCCGGGCGGCCCCCGCGGGCGAGGCACAATCGGATTCATGTCGCCTCGCGTCACCGCCGCCCTGCTCGCCGCCCTGGTCACCGCCGGCCTGGTCGGCTGCTCCACCGATGCCGTCCCGACCGCCCGCCCGGCGGCACCGGCCGCGCCGCCGCCGGTCGC
>NZ_JBFAMU010000321.1:0-5781 GCF_040656655.1 Micromonospora sp. NPDC049799 | reverse complement strand
TGGCGCTGACCGCGGCCGGCGGCGACGCCGAGTTCGACAACGTCAGCCTCGCCCGGCTCTACCAGCCGGTTCGGCGGGCCGTGCCGCAGCCGCGCGTCGGCGCGCCGCTTCCGGCGTACTCCGACGAGTTCGCCGACGGCCTCGACGCCGACTGGACGTGGGTCCGTGAGGATCCGGCGGCCACCGTGTCCGGCGGGTCGCTGAACTGGCCGGTGCAGGGCGCCGACCTGACCGGCACCGGCAACACCGCCGGGGTGCTGCTGCGCGACGCCCCGACCGGCGACTACGTGGTCGAGACGAAGGTGACCCTCGACCTGGGTGAGGAGACCGTCCGCAACTACCAGCAGGCCGGTCTGGTGGCGTACGTGGACGACGACCGGTTCGCCCGGCTGGCCCAGGTGGCGATCTGGAACACCCGCCAGGTCGAGTACGGCTACGAGCTGCCCTTCGCCGGGCGGCCGGTGTACGGCGGCAACATCGTCGGCACCCCGGCGACCACCACGTGGCTGCGGCTGGCGCACCGGGTCGACCCGGCCACCGGCGAGCACGAGTTCCGGGCCGGCTCCAGCCGGGACGGCCGGACCTGGACGTGGGGCGGTGTGTGGACCTTCCCGGCCGACACCACGCCCCGGATCGGCCTGGTCGCGCACGGCGGCGCCGAACCGCCGGTGACCGCCGAGTTCGACTACCTCCGCTTCTACCGCTGAGGTGAACGGAAGGGCCTCCTGTTGACGCGCCTGGCGTGACAGGGGGCCCTTCCTTTCCTGCCGACCGCGGTGCCGCACGTTCGGCCAACTCCGCTTTGGCCCGACATTCCGGGCGGGGCAGCGAGGAGATCCGTGCTTCCGGCATGATGACCGTCGATCGTACGCACCGCGACGGTCCAGGCTCGTCCCGTGATCACCCGGGCCGGGGCCTCGTCCCACACACCCGCCACGGGGGAGGGTCTCCTTGCACGTGTCCACATGCTCCGGCCGACACGGCCGACGATTGGTGGCAGGGCTGGCAGCAGCCGTCACCGCCGCCGCCACGGCCGTGGCCGTCCCGTCCGCGCACACGCCCGCCCGTGCCGCTGACACGGTCACCTGCGGCTCCAGCGCCGCAGTGTTCGCCGTCACGTCGACGGGCACCCTCAGGCACTACCCGGTCACTGCGCCGGGCACCTCGACGAGCGTCTACCAGGGCTCGACAACCATCGGCGTCAGCGGGTGGACCACCTTCGGCAAGGTCCTGGCCGGGCCGAACCACCGTGTCTACGGCATCAACTCCTCCGGGCTCGCGCGCTACCGGTGGCTGGGTTCGGGCAGCAACTGGGAACTGGTCGACGGCAAGCAGGCATGGCGGATCAGCACCGGCTTCACCGAGTACGCATCCGGCACCCTGAAGAACAAGATCACCGTCGACGAGATCGGCGACTTCTACACCGTCGACGCGGCCGGCCGGCTGAACTGGCACCGGTTCGACGAGGCGGCGAAGACCTGGGCCTTCACCGATCGGACCCTCGACACCGGCTGGGACCAGTACGACCTGATCGTCGCCGCCGGCGTCGGTGTCCTCTACGCCCGCCGGCCCGACGGGACGCTGCACCGCTACCGGTTCGACCCGGTCAGCCAGCGGTGGATCGACCGGGCACGTCAGGTCGGCACGGGATGGCAGATGTTCACCAAGGGCGTGTTCTCCGCAGGCGGCGACACGCTGTGGGGCATCAGGGCCGACGGCATCCTCAACCAGTACCGGCTCCGGGAGGACACCTGGGCCTGGGCGGTCCACCGCACTACGGCGAACACCGGGTGGGGCGGCTTCCTGAACGTCACGGCGACCACCGACACGTGCAAGCTGACCGCCTCGCACACCCCCGCCCGCCCCAGCACGCCGACGCGCACCAACACGGCGGTCGCGGTGCTCCAGGCGCCGGCCAGTGGCACCGCACTGGGCACCGTCGAATACGCCTACACCGACAACACCGGCCGCCTGCTGCACGGACGCCAGAACCCGGACAGCTTCAGCTCGGTGCAGTGGGCGGGCGCACCGGGGCTCGAGGCGTACACCGGAGTTCCCGCCCTCGTCGCCGACAGCGGCAGCCGGATCCGTGTCGTGGCCCACGTCGACAGCAGTGACGTCCGGTCGCTGGACCAGAAGCAGCCGGGCCTTCCCGACTGGCACCCGTCGCTCGACCTCGGCGGACGGATGCTCTCCGAACCAGCCGTCGCCCGGCTCTCCGATGCCAGCCTCGTGGTCGTCGCCTCGGACGGCGCGGGAGCGCTGTGGTTCCGGCGTCAGGACGGCACCACCGGCGACCTGCGAGCCTGGGAGCGTCTGGGCACGACCACCGGCCTCACCGGCACGCCGGTGCTGACCGCCCTGGGTGACCGGTCGGCCGCCGTCCTCGTCCGCGACGCTGCGGGCACGCTGCACGTCGCCACCTACCGTGACGGGACGCTCGGGGCCTGGAGCAGCCTCGGCGGAACCGGCTTCACCGACACTCCGTCCGTGGTGCTCCGGCCCGGGCCGCGCCTGATGGTGTTCGCGCGCCACACCGACGGCACGGTGCAGGTCCGCTCGCAGGCCTCCGACGGGACCTGGCCGGGCGCCTGGACGCCGGTCGGCGGCGGCGCCGTCGCGGTCGGTTCCCCCTCGGCGGTGCTCAATCCGGTCAGCGGCACGGTCTCCGTGTTCGTGCGGGACGCGCAGGGCACCATCCAGCACTCGTACGAGACCACCGCCGGCGGCTCGACGTGGCGGGAGTGGCAGACGGCCAGCACCGGAGAGGTCTACGTCTCGGACCCGACGGCCTTCGCCTTCACCAACAGCAACGGCGCGCAGATCGCCTACGTGGTGCGTACGTCGGCAGCCGTCCGTGTCTACCAGGCCCAGGACCCGGGGACCCTCGGAGCCGCTCGTAGCACGGGCGTGACCGCCGGGTTCTCCCAGCAGGACCTGCCGCAGCCGGATCAGGGCTGACGGATCCTCCGTGTCGGGCCCCGGACGGGGCCCGACACGGAGGGTGCACGGCACCCGACGGCCGCGGTTCAGAGCTTCTCGTAGCAGGGGCCGTCCAGGGTGTACGCCTTCGCCGTCGGGCCGGTGAACAGGTCGCGGACCTGGCTCACCCCGGTCGGGGACGCCTTGTCGGGCTTGTAGATGGCGGTCACGCGGACGGCGCCGTCGTTCGGCCCGGCCGCGTAGTTGCCGGCACCGGAGGGCAGCATGCCCTCGTAGTCCACGTTGGTCAGCGACTTCACCGCCTTCACCAGGCCGGCCCGGGTCAGGTCACCGTCGGCGACCGCCTTGGCCAGCGCCGCCTTCAGCGGATACGACCAGACCCAACCCGAGGTGTAGCCGTCGTTCGGGGTGACCCCGGGCAGGGCCTCCCGCAGCGCCTTGTGACCCGGGGTGTCCGTGGTCCAGGTGTTCCACGGCGCGGTCTGCTCGTACTTCGCCAGCAGCGCCGGTGCGGCCGGGCTCTGCAGCAGCGCCGGGTTCCAGGTGGGGCTGGTGCCGATGAACCGGCCGGCGAAGCCGCGGGCGGCGGCCTGGCCGACGATGGTCGCGGCGTCGGCCGGGCCCATGGTGAGCACCACCAGGTCCGGTTTGCCGGCGAGGATCGCCTGGATCGCGCCGGCCTGCTTGTCCGCGCCGGAGTCGGTCTTGACATCGGTGAAGGTCATGCCGAGCGCCTGCGCGGCCAGCTTGACCCCGGCCGCGGCGTCGTCGCCGTAGTCGCCGGCCAGGTGCACCGCCATCACCGACTTCGGGGAGTACGCCTCGCGGGCGTAGTCCAGCGCGTTCATCGACTCGACGCAGTAGTTGGCACCGGACTCGACGATCACGTCCTCGAACGCGTAGCCGGAGGTCCAGGCGGCCGGTGCGGCGATGACGTTGCTGGCCTTCATGTCGCCGAGGATCGCGCCGGTGGTGGGTGAGCCGAGGCTCTGGGCGAGCGCCAGCACGTTCGGCTTGATCTCCTGGTAGACCTGGTTGTGGGTCTGCGGGTTGTACTTGTTGTCCCGCACGTAGCGGGTCACGTCCACCTCGTAGTCCCCGATGCCGCCGGCCGTGTTGACCCGCTTCCAGAACGCCTTCTGCGCGTCGGTGATCGGCACCGCGAGGGCCCGGAACGGCCCCTCGGTGAGGTCGGAGATGATGCCGAGGTAGATGCATCCCTTGTTCTTGTCGACCGCCTCCGGGCAGGGCTCGGAGGTCACGCCCACGTCGGTCTTGAGCCCGGAGGCGTCGGTGGTGGTGTCACCGCCCCGGCAGGCGGTGAGGGTGCCGGCCAGCAGAACCACGGCCGCGGAGAGCGCGATCCGTGACGTCGGTTTTCCCATCGCTTCCTCACTTGTGTCAGTAGGAGAACGGCCACGCCTTCCAGTAGGTGCGGGCCCGGACCCAGAGGCCGAACAGCCCGCGTGGTTCGAAGATGAGGAAGACGATGATGAGTACGCCGTAGAGGATCGTCTCCACCTGGAAGACGTTCGGCACCTCGTTCGGCTGGGTGCTGACGAACGGCACCCACGCCTGCAGTTCCCGGGTGAGCCGGGGCAGCAGGGTGATGAAGAACGCCCCGGCGATGGCGCCGGAGATGGTGCCCGCGCCGCCGATGAGGACCATGGCGATGTACTGCACCGAGAGCAGCAGGCTGAACGACCCCGGGTCGAAGAACCCGGTGACGGTGTAGAGGAGTGCCCCCGCGCACCCGGCGTAGAAGGACGAGACGGCGAAGGCGAGGGTCTTGTAGCGGGGCAGGTTCACCCCGATCACCCCGGCGGCGATGTCCCGGTCCCGGATGGCGGTGAACGCCCGGCCGATGCGGGAGCGGGCGAGGTTGCGGGCGGCGACCGCGAAGACGATCAGCAGGGCCAGCATCAGCCAGAACAGCTTCTGGTCGCGGGTGGCGAAAGCGTCGGTGACCGCGAGCGGCCGGCCGAGGAACTCCAGGGTGGCCGCCGGCCGGCCGACTCCCGCGCCGCCGGTCAGCGCCGACCACTCGTTGAAGACGTGCTGACCGATGAAGACCAGGCCCAGGGTGACGATGGCGAGGTAGAGCCCGCGCAGCCGGGTGGCCAACGGCGCGACCAGCACCCCGGCGAGCGCCGCGACGAGGCCCGCGGCGGGCAGCCACAGCGCGATGTCGGTGACACCGAGGCCGATGACACGCCCGTCCGGGTCGCCGCTGAGGGCCGCCGCCGTGTACGCCCCGATGCCGAGGAAGAACGCGTGCCCCAGCGAGACCTGGCCGGCGTACCCGGTGACCAGGCCGAGACCGATCGCCCCGATCGCGGCCACGCAGCACACCGCGAGCAGTTGCAGCAGGTCGTCGGCGAGCAGGAACGGTAGCGCGCACGCCAGCACCAGCAGCGCCGCCGTCCACCACCGTTTCGCCGGGGTGTCGAGCAGGGCGAGGTCCTGCGCGTACGACGTGCGCAGCAGGGGTCTGCCCCTCATACGCGTTCCACCTCCCGGGTCCCGAACAGCCCGTACGGGCGTACCAGCAGCACGACCAGCATCAGCACGTACGGGGTGATGACCGAGACGTTGCCGCCGAGCCAGGCGACGTCGTTGGCGTACGTGGCGGTCACCTCCTGGAGCACACCCACGGCGAGGCCGCCGACCACCGCGCCGGGCAGCGAGTCCAGCCCGCCGAGGATGATCACCGGCAGGGCGGTCAGCGCGATCAGCCACAGTGCCCCGTCGACGCTGCCGCCGGCGGCGGCGAAGGTCCCGGCGACGGCGGCCAGCCCGCCGGCCAGCGCCCAGCTGATCGCGAAGACCGCGCCGACC
>NZ_JBFAMU010000320.1:0-5794 GCF_040656655.1 Micromonospora sp. NPDC049799 | reverse complement strand
CCGATCAGGCTGAACACGTCGCCCTCCCGGCCGTCCTCGCGTACCAGGGTCGCTGTCAGCCCTAGCCGGCGGCGGGCCTGGAGGTCCGCGGTGAACCGGAAGATCGGCGCGGGCAGCAGGTGCACCTCGTCGTAGACGACCAGGCCCCAGTCGCGGGCCCCGAACAGGTCCAGGTGGGTGAACGCGCCGCCGCGCCGCGAGGTGAGCACCTGGTACGTGGCGATGGTGACCGGGCGGATCTCCTTGCGCTCGCCCGAGTACTCGCCGATCTCCTCCTCGGTCAGCGAGGTGCGGGCGATCAGCTCCCGCTTCCACTGCCGGCCGGCGACCGTGTTGGTGACCAGGATCAGCGTGGTCGCCTTCGCCTCGGCCATCGCCGCCGCACCGACCAGCGTCTTACCGGCCCCGCAGGGCAGCACCACGACGCCCGACCCGCCGGCCCAGAACGCCTCCACGGCCTCCCGCTGGTACGACCGCAGCGTCCACGGCTTGCGGCCCTCCTTGCCGGCCTCGGCCAGCTCGATCGGGTGCGCCTCGCCGTCCACGTACCCGGCCAGGTCCTCCGCCGGCCAGCCGAGCTTCAGCAGCGCCTGCTTGAGCCGGCCCCGCTCGGAGGGGTGCACCTGGATGGTGTCGTCGTCGATGCGGTTGCCGAGCATGCCGGCGAGCTTCTTGCTCTTGGCGACCTCGACCAGTACGACCCGGTCCAGGGCGCGCAGCACCAGGCCGTGCGCGGGGTCGTTGGCGAGCTGGAGCCGGCCGTACCGGTCCATGGTCTCGGCCACGTCGACCAGCAACGCGTGCGGCACCGGGTAACGCGAGTACTTGATCAGGGCGTCGACCACGCTCTCGGCGTCGTGGCCGGCGGCCCGGGCGTTCCACAGCCCCAGCGGCGTGAGCCGGTAGGTGTGCACGTGCTCCGGGGAGCGCTCCAACTCGGCGAAGGGCGCGATGGTCATCCGGCAGGCCTGCGCGTCCGGGTGGTCGATCTCCAGCAGCAGGGTCTTGTCCGACTGCACGATCAGGGGTCCACCGCTCACGCCAGCGCCTCTCTCCCACGTCGGTGTCGGCCACCGGCCGACCATCCAGTGTTGCACGCGTTCAGGCGACCCCGAGGAAAGCGCGAGGACGGGCCGTCTCCTACGGCCGCTTTGTCGTGTTCACGTAGTTGATGCCGTTCTTGTAGAGTCCGTCGACGGCACGCTGCACCTGCGCCGTGCTCACCTTCTTGCCGTCCACCGCGTACACCCAGTCGACCTGCATGTCCCAGGTCCGTTCACCCGCGAAGGGCAGGTCGATCAGCCAGGTGTTGAGGTGGATGTTCATGGGCTCGCGGGGGAAGGTCCGGCCGCTGCTCGTGAAGACCGGCTGCCCGTCGATGGAGTACGTGACCTTCCCGTCGACCGCCGTGATCATCAGGGTGTGCCAGCCGTCGAGAGACCGCTTCAGCGCTCGGGTGGCGCGGTCGCCGGGCGTGGCGCTGCGCCAACTGGTGGTGTCCAGCTTGGGCCCGGGAGCGCCCCAACCGCCGTTCGGCTGGTACTCGAAGTCGAGTTCGGTGTAGCGGTCCGAGTCCGGGTTCGGCGAGATCGCGCAGAAGGACTCCATGACGTGGTCGCCGTTGCGGCCGTCGGTCGGGTCGTCGGTGAAGTGGATCCGCGCGGCGATGGTGCCCGTGAAGAACGTGTTCTCGACGCCGACCAGTTCGGCCTGCCGGGTGCCCTCGCGGGTGCCGTCGGTGGTGACTCGCAACTGGAGCACCTGCCCGCCGTGCGCCTTCCGGTTGGCGGGGAAGCTGATGTTCTCTGCCGACCAGGTGTCGGCGATCCCGGGTCCACCACCGTCGGTGCGGGCCTGCCAACCGTTGGCGGTCACCGCCGGGTCACCGACGCCGGTGTAGTGGAAGTTGTCGAAGAGGGTGCCGGCCGGTACAGCCGGAACCTTCGACGGCCCGGCGGTCGCCGTCGCCGTGCCACCGGGTTCCTCCCCCCACCGGAGGACACCGTCGACATAGGCGGTCACGCGCGTCGAAGGCGCGTAGGTGGTGAGCGCCGGATCGAACGACCGGTCGTCGGTCTGGTCCAGACCCTTGCGGTCGAGCCGGTACAACTGGAGCCCGATGCCCTGGCTGGTCTCGCCCGGTGCGAGCGTGCCGGCGGCGGACGTGAAGCCCACCTTCAGGTAGTGGGTGGCGTTGGGGGCCGGTTCCGGCATCGGGCTGACGACCTGGGTGACGTTCGAGCAGCCGAGGGCCGTCTGTACGCAGTTGGCCCCGTGACCGGCGCCGTCGTCGCTGAAGTAGTAACGGAGTGTCACGGTTTGCAGCGCCACCGCCTGGTCGGAGTTGTTTATCAATTCCAGCCAGGGCTTCCCGACCGGAGTGGTGGCGGGGGTGTCCGTCCGGTAGCGGACGGTAAGCGGTGAGTTCCCATCGGCGGCCTGGTCGGCACTCTTCGCCCGCCACACGCCGTAGAGCGCGACCCCGGCCCCGAGGACCACCACCATGGCCATGAGCAGGCCGAGCCAACGGTGAGAGGAACGCGAGCGGCCCATACGACTCCTTGACACTGGACGCCCGTGTAACAGGAAGTCTCGCCGGGACGCCTTGGCAAACAGGCGCCATCCTACTGATGCCCGCCCGCGCCGTGGGTGTTCGTCGCCCCGGGCGGCTCACCCGAATGGGCGGTTGACCTGGCCGCACGGGGGCGGCACCTCATTGATCACGTCGGCTATGGTTCACCTGCTCCAGACCGCGACGGCGGCCTGGACGATGATCACCAAACGGGGAAATCTTGTCACACAACATGACCGGCGTAGCGGGGCTGGAGAAGACCGCTTTCCTGCAGGGTCTCCGCTGGAGACACCACGGCACTCCGAAGCCCAGCGGGCCGACACTGCACGACATCGTCGCCATCATCCCCGCGCGTAACGAGGAAATCGGGATCCTCACCTCGCTGAACTCGCTGGCCCGGCAGAGTTGGCGCCCCGACCGGATCGTCGTGGTCGTCAACAACTCCACCGACCGGACGGAACACTTCGCCCAGCAGTTCGCCGCCGATCCGCGCACACCACGTACCGACGTCCTGGTGATGCGGGAGAACGAGCACAAGAAGGCCGGTGCCCTCAACTACGGCCTCGCCTGGTTGAGCCAGCGGGTCGGCGGGCGGCTGGACCCGGTCCAGCACGTCCTGGTGATGGACGCCGACACGGAACTGCACCACAAGTTCATCGAACGGGCCCGCAAGGTGATCACCGAGGATCCAAAGATCGGCGGCGTCAGCGCCGTCTGTCTGGGTCGCACCGGGCTGTGGCGCAACCCCTGGCAGAGGTTCCTGCTGGGCATGCAGATCATCGAGTACGGCCGTGCCGCCAACGCCCGCTTCCAGACCGACGTGCACACGATGTCAGGAGCCGGGTCGTTCTACCGGGGCGTGGCGCTGCAGTCGGTCATCGACAAGCGCGGCGCGGTGTTCTGGGAGGACCACCGCAACCTCGTCGAGGACTACGAGACGACGCTGACGCTCAAGGAATGCGGCTGGAAGGTGACCGCGAACCAGCTGTGCATCGCCTACACCGACCTCATGCCCACGCTGCGTGAGCTGCTTCAACAACGTCAGCGCTGGGTCCGCGGCACGGTGGACGCGCTGCGCGCCCGGGGCTGGACCAAGTTCACCTGGCACTCGATCGTGTCGATGATCCTCGGGCTGCTCGGCGTCGTGTACCTCATCGGCTGGGGGGCCACCCAACTGGCCAACGCCGTCGCGAGCGGCTTCACGCAACAGCCCATCTTCTGGTTCCTGTTCGCGTTCTGGGTCATCTACCCCGCGGTGATGGTACGCAACCTCGGCTGGAAGGCGATGCTGGTCGAGGCCCTGCTCATTCCCGAGCTGGTCTACACGGTCGTCCGCATGTACTGGCTCCTGTCATCCCTCCTCAAGTCCTATTTCACGCCCGTGTCGACATGGAAGTAAGGCAGCGCCTCAGATGAACTCCCTCAAAGGCTTCGGGGTCTGCTTCCTCCTGGCGGTGACCCTGATCGTCATGCGCGAACTCGCCCAGGTCGAGTACGCCCTCCTCGTCCTGACGGTCATCCTCATCTCCGGCTCCACCGGCATCTACCTGGCGTCACGTCAGCGATACCGGCGGGACCGCCGCATCGCCGGCGACTGAGCGGTTTCCGAGCACGCATTCAGGTGACGCCGAGAAAATCCGCATGCGAGCGCAACCTACGTGCTGTTTCGTACGTCTAGCAGAGTGACAGCTGTCTCTCAGGGGGGCGACATGACGCAGTTCCGGATCTCCGTTCGGCTCGTCGCCCTGGCAGCGGTCACGCTGGTCGGCGCCGGTGCGTGTGCGTTCGATCCGCAGGCCGACCGTGGCGGGGGCGGGGGACCCGTCCCGGTGGGGGCTGCGGAGCGGGTAACGGGGGCGAGCGGCACGCCCGGGCCGGACCGGTCGGCCGGGGCCGTCGAGTCACCGAAACCTCGGCCGACCCGGAGCCGGCCCGCGCCCAGCCCGCGCGCCCCAGAACCCACCCGCACCGCGCCGACGCCGCGGCCCTCGCCGTCGACCGCCGGCTGTCCGCAGGGCGAGCACCAGCGCGAGGTGGAGACGTACCTCGCGCGCCTCGGCGGGTTCGGCGCGGTCACCGTCGACGGCCAGCAGTCGGCCGCCGACTGCGCCGCGATCAAGCGCTTCCAGCGGCGGTACGACATCCGCCCAGCCCACGGCCGCGCCGGACCGACGACGTACGACGTGGCGAAGCGGCTCGCCACCACCGACACCGACCGGTGCGACGCCGGCTCCGGTACGACGTTCTGCATCGACCTGACCCGGCAGACGACCTGGGTGATGCGCAACGGGAAGGTCGTCGCCGGGCCCACCGTCACCCGTACGGGAATGCCCGGCTACCGCACCCCGGCCGGCACGTTCGAGATCAACTATCGGAACGTGAAGGAGTGGTCGAACCCGTACGAGGTGTGGCTCCCGTACTGGCAGCACTTCACCCAGGGGATGGGCTTCCACGAGACCACCACGTACCTGCACGACAAGTCGGTCGGCTCGCACGGGTGCGTCAACCTGCTGCACGCCGACGCCGTCCGCTGGTGGGAACTGGGCAGGGTGGGCTCGCGGGTGGTCCTGGTCGGCCGCCGCCCCGGCACCTGAGGTGTCGCACATCCGGTCCGTTAGGGGTTTTATCCCCTGTCACTTCCGTCCCGTCGGTGCCACGCTGGACCCCTGGGTGGGACGCGGGGAGGCGGGATGACGGTCGACCGGGACGCGATCCGGGAACAGCGGGCCGAGCAGGGCGAGCCATCGACGGACGTGTCCACGACGACAGTCGTCGCGTACACGCTCGCCGCCGTGCTGCTGGTGGGCTGGTTCCTCTTCGGCTGGCTGGTGCAGCGGCAGGGCTTCGTCGCCTCGGTCGGTGAGGCCGCCGGCACCGGGTTCGGGCTGCTGCTGGTCGTCGCGGTCGTCGGGACGGTACGCCGCAGCCGGCGCTGAACCCGGTCGCCGGTCACTCCTCCAGCACGGCGGCGGTGATCCGGTGCAGGGCGAACGTGTGCAGCATCTCGGTCCGCTCGTCCTCGGCGCGCAGGTAACCCGCGCCGATCGACACCGGCCGCACGAGTCGGGACGCGGTCGCCCCGTGCGCGTCGACGTACCCCACCCAGACCAGCGCCTTGTCCCGGATGGCCTGCTGGAGCACCGCCAGGGCGTCGCTGTGGGTGTGCGCCGGCACGGGACGGGTGGGCGCGCCGCCCCGGACCACCGCGGGCGCGCGGCGGGC
>NZ_JBFAMU010000319.1:0-5796 GCF_040656655.1 Micromonospora sp. NPDC049799 | reverse complement strand
ACGCAGTTCGGCCGCCGGTACCGCCGACGCGGCACCGGCCGCCGGTCTCAGCGGAGGTCGAGCAGATCGACCACGAAGACCAGGGTCTCGCCGGGCTTGATCACGCCGCCCGCGCCCCGGTCGCCGTAGCCGAGGTGCGGCGGGATGGTGAGCTTGCGACGGCCGCCCACGCGCATCCCAACCACGCCCTGGTCCCAGCCGGCGATGACCTGTCCGCCGCCGAGCGGGAACTCGAACGTGTCGCCCCGGTTCCAGGAGGCGTCGAACTCCCGCCCGGTGGAGTGCGACACCCCGACGTAGTGGACGCTGACCAGCTGACCCGCCTGGGCCTCGGGGCCCTCGCCGACGGTGATGTCCTCGATCACGAGGTCCGCGGGCGGTGCGCCCTCGATCGGGCCCACCTCGGGCTTGCCCGAGCGGGCGCCTGCTGCCTGGTTCATTCGGGAGTCTCCTGCCGTTTCGATCCGGTTGTCCGGTCACCGGTGATCCTGCCGGATCGTGGCCGGCCGATGGCGGCCGGTCCGGCGAACCGGCTCCGACGGCCGGTCCTGTCACGGCACGGATCAGCGGGCGTCACCGGTGGTGACGCCCGCTGGAGGTGGTGCCGGATCTTCTCAGCGCAGCCAGGGGAACCGCTGGACGAGGGGGAGCTTGGCCCAGGTCCGGCCGAGGCCGAGGGTGGCACCCGCGTTGACCAGCACGAGGCCGGCCAGCAGGGCGGCGTTGATGAGGTGGTCGTCCAGGAACAGGTTGTTCTCGGGGGGCAGGACGACGGTCCACATCAGCACGTAGAGCAGGCCACCGGCGACGGCGGCGACGCGCATCCCGATGCCGAGGAGCAGCGCCACACCGATGCCCGCCAGACCGATCATGAACAGCCAGTCGGCCCACGCGGCGCCGGCGATGCCGTTGTAGAAGTCCTTGAACGGGCCGGCGGCGCCGAAGGTCAGGAACCCCTTGGTCGGGCTGCCGCCGTTGAGCCAGGCGTTCTTCGCCTCGGTGGCGTGTCCCAGGCCGAAGGCCTTGTCCAGGAACGCCCAGAGGAAGGTCCAGCCGAGGGCGATCCTGATCCCGGCGAAGACGTACCGGGTGGCGCGCTCCCGGGTGGTCTCGGCCGCCGGAGCGATGGTGGCGGCGGTGTTCCGCTCAGTCGTCGCGGTCATTGTCTCCACGTCCCTTCTGGTTCCGCACCGCGCTTCCCGGTGGCATCTCCATTGGACGCCTGCGGGCGCCCCGTCAGCAGGGCCGACCGGGCCCCGACCGACCGGGTCCTTGGACCCCTCGTCGACCGGTCCGTATGGCCCCGCCGGTCCGGTCCCGCGCCCCTGCCGCCCCGGCGTCCGTGGTCCGTAGCGTCCCTGGTGAGACCATCTAGGAGGTCGTGATGAGGACGTGGCAGGTCGGTGACGTGATGACGCGGGACGTCGCGACGGTGTGGCAGGAGACCCCGTACCGGGAGATCGTCGACGCGTTGGTGCGGCGGGGCATCAGCGGCGTACCGGTGGTGGACGGGTTCCGCCGGGTGCTCGGCGTGGTGTCGGAGTCGGATCTTCTGCACAAGATCGAGCGGGCCGGGCAGCCGGAGCAGCGACGGGTCTTCGAGGGGCGGCGGCACCGTACCGCCCGGGAGAAGGCCGACGCGCTGCTGGCCCGGGACCTGATGACCGCGCCGCCGGTGACCACGTGGCCGGAGGCGACGATCACGTCCGCCGCCCGGCAGATGGACCGGGAGGCGGTCAAGCGCCTGCCGGTGCTGGACGACCTCGGTCGGCTGGTCGGCATCGTCACCCGCGGCGACCTCCTGCGGGTGCACCTGCGGACCGACGCGGAGATCCGGGAGGACGTGGTCCAGGAGGTCCTGCGTCGGGTGCTCGCCGTGCGGGACGGCCTGGTGACCGTGCAGGTCTGCGACGGTGAGGTGGTCCTCGACGGCCGGCTGGACCGGCGCAGCGCGAGTGAGCTGGCCGCCCGGCTCGCCGGTCAGGTCAGCGGCGTCGTGCGGGTGACCAGCACCATCGCGTACGACGTCGACGACAGGGACCTGCTCGAGATGGCACCGGGACAGGTCACTCCGGTGGCCTGAGCGTTTCCGGCCGGCCCCGGCGACTTCGGCAGAGCGCCGTCGAGGGGCGTACGGCTCGCCTAGGCTCGGCGCGTACGGGGGTGCAGAGCGGAAGGTCGCCGTGGCGGGCGTGGACGCCGCCTGTCCGGGCACGGATGCGGAGGACGCCGGTGGACGAGGCGACGTTCGCCGTGCCGCTCTGGGCCTGGGCGGCGGTCGGCGCGGTCATCGCCGTCATGCTCGCGGTCGACATGCTCTCCCACCGCGACAACCACGTCATCGAAATGCGCGAGGCGGTGATCTGGAGCGTCGTCTGGATCACCGCCGGGCTGGCGTTCGGCCTGCTCGTGTGGGCCTGGCGGGGCCCCGAACCGGCGGTCGCGTACTACTCCGGCTACCTGCTGGAGAAGGCGCTCTCGGTCGACAACGTCTTCGTCTTCGCGCTGCTGTTCGGCTACTTCCGGGTGCCCGACGAGTTCCAGCACAAGGTGCTCTTCTGGGGCGTGGTCGGCGCGCTGGCCTTCCGGCTGGTCTTCATCGTCACCGGTGCGGAGCTGCTGGAGCGGCTGGCCTGGGCGGGTGTCGTGCTTGGCGCCTTCCTGGTCTGGACCGGGTGGCGGCTGGCCGTCCGCGGCAAGCCGGACGTGGACCCGGAACGCAACGTCGCGGTACGCCTGTTCCGCCGTTTCGTGCCGACCGAGCCGCGGTACCACGGCGACCGGTTCGTCGTCCGGGTGGCGGGTCGCCGCCGCGCCACGCTGCTGCTGGTGGCGCTGGTGGCGATCGAGGCGACCGACATCGTCTTCGCGGTCGACTCGGTGGCGGCGATCCTCGCGATCACCGGCAACACGTTCCTGGTGTGGACGGCGACCGCGTTCGCGGTGCTCGGGCTGCGGAGCCTGTACTTCTGCCTCGCCGGGCTGCTGCGGCACTTCGGTTACCTGCGCTACGGACTGGCGTTGCTGCTCGCGTTCGCCGGGCTCAAGCTGATCCTGGCCGAGACGCCGGTGGGCAAGGTGCCGGTCTGGCTCACCCTCGCGGTGGTGGTGGTCACCCTGTCGGTGTCGATCGGGTGGAGCGTGGTGGCCGCGCGCCGCGAGCGCCAGCGGGCCGGCAGGGCTGATCCGGCGTGACCCTCGCGTGGGGGAGGTCAGCCGCCGGGGTGCGTGACCGGCGCGGCGAGCTGCGCGGCCAGCAGCGCGGGCGCCTCGGCGAGTGACGGGCCGTACCAGGTGAGGTGCCGCCCGGAGAGCAGGGCGCACGGGGTGCCGGGGAACGCCTCGGGCCCGTCGGTGGCGGTGAACAGGTACGGCTCGTCCGGCAGGACCACCAGGTCCGGTGCCTGTCCACGCAGCTCGTCCAGGTCCGGTCGGGGATAGCGGTCGGCGTGTTCGGCGTACACGTTGACCACGCCGAGCCGGCGCAGCAGGTCACCGGCGAACGTGTCGCCGCCGAGCACGATCCAGGGGCGCCGCCACACCGGCACCACCGCACGACGCGGCGACAGCGCGGGTGGCGCGGCCCAGGCCCGTCGGGCCGCGACCAGCCACTCCGGCTCGGCCGGGGCGCCGAGGTCACGGAGCAGGTCGCCGAGTTCGGTGAGCGCCCCGTCCACCGTCCGGGGATAGGTCACCCGCACCGGTACGCCGGCCGCGGCGAGCGCGTCGGCGTCGGCGCGGCGGTTCTCCTCGACGTTGAGCAGGACGAGGTCGGGCCGGAGCGCGCGGACGGCGTCCAGGTCCGGGTACTTGGTCCCGCCGACCCGTGCCACCTCCAGCCCCGCCGGGTGCGTGCACCAGTCGGTCGCGCCCACCAGCAGGCCGGGCAGGGTCACGGCCACCGCCTCGGTCAGCGACGGCACCAGGGAGACCACCCGCATCCGTCGTACCCCCTCCCGCGCGTCGGGCCGCGACGTCGGCGCGCGGCCCGCGCGTACGCCGAATCATGCCCGGCTCGCATGGCCGTCAACGCCGCGGGCCGGGAGAATGGCCGGATGCCCCGCGACCTGACTGCCGTGCCGCCCACCCGGTCCGTACCCGACTACGGCGTGTCCCCGGCGGTGGCGCTGCCCCGCGTCCGGGCCTTCGCCGACGCGCTGGTGCTGCGCCGCACGGTGCGCGACTTCAGCGACCGGCCGATACCGGACGGTGTGCTGCGGGAGGCGCTCCGAGCCGCCGCGAGCGCCCCCAGCGGGGCGAACCGGCAGCCCTGGCGGTTCGTCGTGGTCACCGACGCGGACCTCAAGCGGCGGCTGCGCGTCGCCGCCGAGGCCGAGGAGCAGGTGTTCTACGAGCGGCGCGCGCCGGAGGAGTGGCTGGCGGCGCTGGCTCCGCTGGGCACCGACGCCAGCAAGCCGTTCCTGGAGACCGCTCCGGCGGTGATCGTGGTGTTCGAGGTGCACCGGGGGCCCCGCAGCCCGCGCCCCTACTACGTCAAGGAGTCGGTGGGCATCGCGGTGGGCTTCCTGCTCGCCGCGCTGCACCAGGCCGGCCTGGCGACGCTGACGCACACGCCGAGCCCGTTGCGGTTCCTCAACGAGCTGCTGGACCGCCCGCCGGAGGAGCGGGGCAACCTCATCATCCCGGTCGGGTACCCGGCCGACGGGGCGCGGGTGCCGGACATCGACCGCAAGCCCCTGGACGAGGTCGCGGTCTGGCGTTGAGCGTCGCCGGGGTCGGTTGCGGTCCCCTCTTGCGGGCCTTCTACAACGTTGTAATACTCGGCTCACCGCCACCCCCTGGGAGGTCCGATGAGGTCCGACGTCCGCACCCCGCAGCCCGCCGACGCAGACGAGGAGATCCCGGTCGAGGCGCTCGGCGACCTCTACCGCGACGGGATCACCGCCTGCCGGGGGGCCTTCCCCGTCGAGTGGGTCGAGCGGGTGGGTGAGGACATCGACGCCGCGTTCCGCGAGGCCCGCGCGCGCCCGGACGGCGCGGTCGGGCGTGGCCCGCAGCGGCGGTACGTGGAGATCCACCCGGAGCAGCTGCGGGGCTTCGTCGACCTGGTCACCCACCCGTGGGTGGTCGCGGTCTGCCGGGCCGTGCTCGGCGACGAGTACGAGATCGTCGAGCTGGGTTTCGACATCCCGTTCCCCGGCGCGGCCATGCAGCCCTGGCACCGCGACTTCCCGATGCCGCCCGACACCCGCCGGCAGCGGCGGCTGACCTCCCTCGCCTTCAACCTGACCACCGTGGACACCGTGGAGGAGATGGGGCCGTTCGAGATCGCGCCCGGCACCCAGTGGGACGCCGGCGACGACTTCGACCACGGCATGTTCCCCCCGAAGGAGCGCTACCCGCGGTACGCCGGCCGGGCGGTGCGGAAGTACCCCCGACGCGGCGACATCTCCGCCCGCTCGGCGCTGACCGTCCACCGGGGGACACCCAACGTCTCCACGCTGGCCCGCCCGGTGCTGGTGCTCGGTGTGGACGCACCCGGCGCGGGCAACGCCGCGCACCACGACATGGCCGTCACCCGGGGCTACTGGGAGAACCTGCCCGCCTCGGTGCGCGCGCACCTGCCCTGCCCGGTGGTCGACACGCTGACGCCGATCCGGCAGAAGCACACCATCGAGGGCCTGGTGATGGGCGCGGAGTGAGCCGACGGCCGTAGCCGACGCCGCCGCGAGGGGCCGGCCGGATCAGCCGACGAAGACGCGCTCCGGCGCCACCGTGGCCACCGGCACGCCCTCGCCGACAGCCCACTCCAGGGCGTGCCGGACCGCCGGCACC
>NZ_JBFAMU010000318.1:0-5797 GCF_040656655.1 Micromonospora sp. NPDC049799 | reverse complement strand
TTGATCGCCTTGCCGAAGCCGACGTTCGGCAGCGAGATGACGGGGTACCCGAAGGACTTCGCGACCTCGACGCTGTCGTCCGTGGAGGAGTTGTCTCGGGCCTCGACCGGGAGCGCCGGGTACGGCGTCGCGGTCCTCGCCGTCGGCGGTGTCGGGGCGGTCGTCCTGGGGCTGCGTGACTCGGCGGCGCCGTGGCTGGTGCCACCGGTGATGGCGACCGCCCGGGCGGCGGCCGGCGATCTCTCCGGTGCGACGGTGGCGCTGCTGACCGCCTGGACGGTCGCGTGGTGCGGGGTGGCGGGAGCCGCCTACCTGTGGCACCGCCGCTTCCGGCCCTGAGACGGTCGCAGCCGCCGGTGACGCGGGCCACGCGGGGGGCGATTTGGTGGTCACGGTAGGTGTCGCGTAACCTTTGCCGCGAAGTTCCACCCAGAGACCGCTGGTCACCGTGCTCCGGCACGGTCGAAGGTTCCGCAACGACGGGCGACCCGCGCAGGGCGGTAAGCGAAACTCGGCTGTGAGCATGGTCCGCCGACCGTGTGCGCGTGCCAACCCTCGCCCCGTGCGCCCTGCGCCGGGGCTTTTCTCGTTCACGCGATGCTTTCGCCCCCGTTGTCAGCCTCCCGGCTGCCGACGGTGACCAGCTTCCGAGCAACGAGAGGAGGG
Organism: Micromonospora sp. NPDC049799; assembly: GCF_040656655.1. Lineage (NCBI taxonomy): Bacteria > Bacillati > Actinomycetota > Actinomycetes > Micromonosporales > Micromonosporaceae > Micromonospora > Micromonospora sp. NPDC049799. The sequence continues at coordinate 5,131 of NZ_JBFAMU010000318.1, read as the reverse complement.
ACATGGCGGACAAGCCGATCCGGGCCGACAAGGCCACGGCCGTCGCTGAGCTGACCGAGAGCTTCCGCAACGCGGGCGCTGCGGTGCTGACCGAATACCGTGGTCTGACGGTTTCCCAGCTCACCCAGCTGCGGCGCTCGCTCGGCAAGGAGACCACCTACACGGTCGCGAAGAACACGCTGGCCAAGCGTGCTGCGACCGATGCGGGTATCTCCGGCCTCGACGAGCTGTTCACCGGTCCTACCGCGCTGACTTTCGTTTCGGGCGACGTCGTCGAGGCGGCGAAGGGGCTTCGCGACTTCGCGAAGGCCAACCCGAAGCTCGTCATCAAGGGCGGTGTCTTCGAGGGCAAGGCCATTACCGCGGCCGAGGTCACGAAGCTCGCCGACCTGGAGTCCCGTGAGGTGCTGCTGGCCAAGCTGGCCGGCGCGATGAAGGGCAACCTGAGCAAGGCCGCGGCCCTGTTCCAGGCTCCGCTCTCCAAGACCGCCCGTCTGGCGGCGGCACTGCAGGACAAGCGCGAGAAGGAGGGCGCCGAGGCGGCCTGAGGCCTCCCGGCGCACCCAGTTCAGTCTTAGTGATCCCCGTAGGAAAGGACGCCAGACATGGCGAAGCTCAGCACCGACGAGCTGCTCGACGCGTTCAAGGAGATGACGCTGATCGAGCTCTCCGAGTTCGTGAAGCAGTTCGAGGAGACCTTCGAGGTCACCGCCGCGGCCCCGGCCGCGATGATGATGGCCGGCCCGGCCGGCGGCGGCGCCGCTGCCGAGCCGGAGGCGGAGAAGGACGAGTTCGACGTCGTCCTCGAGGCCGACGGTGGCAAGAAGATCCAGGTCATCAAGGTCGTGCGTGAGCTGACCGGCCTGGGCCTCAAGGAGGCCAAGGACGCGGTCGAGTCCGCGCCGAAGGCGATCCTGGAGAAGGTCAACAAGGAGACCGCCGAGAAGGCCAAGGCCAAGCTCGAGGGTGAGGGCGCCAAGGTCACCCTCAAGTGACCTGAGCTCCATCCAGGCGCGCGTCCCGCTCCACGTGAGCCGGGGCACACACCGCGTCACGGTGGGCGGTGATCCGGGAACGGATCGCCGCCCACCGGCGTTGGTGGACCCGGCGGCAGTGCACGTGAGCAGGGCGGTCGGCGCGCGGCTCGGCGCGGTGCCGGCGCGGCCGGCGGTAGCCCGTCGGTGGGAAAGACCCGGCGACCCGGGGTCGGCCCTTGACGCGGCCCCGGCCTGGCAGGCACGCTGACACCAGCAAGACCTTCCGCGCTTGCAACGGCCACCACTTGGGTAATGCAGCGAGACCATCGCCGCCGCACCCGGGCGGTCCGCAGGAACGTGGCGTTCTGAGCGGCCCGGTGAGACCCCGTTCGAGGGGTCCCGAGGCACGTTCCGCGACGAACTGCGGGGTGGGCTGGACAGCGGTTAGCCTCTCGGCTACACTGCTAGTTTGCGCTGCCTTCCGACTTGACCCCTGCTCGGAAATGTCCGTTTGTGGATATTTCTGGTGGGGTCATTGGAGTGCACGCGTACCAGCCGTTCTGCAGCACCGGTCCTCGGAAGGACGCATCTTGGCAGCTTCCCGCCCTGCGAAGACCAGTCGTACGTCGAGCGCTTTCGCGCCCCGCCGAGTTTCTTTCGGCAGGATCACCGAACATCTCGAGGTCCCCAACCTCCTCGCCATTCAGAACGAGTCCTTCGACTGGCTCGTCGGCAACGAGGCTTGGCAGGGCCGGTCGGCGGACGACCCGCACGCACGCTCGGGTCTCGCGGAGATCCTCGAAGAGATCAGTCCCATTGAGGACTTCTCCGGCACCATGTCGCTCTCCTTCTCGGCTCCGCGCTTCGACGAGGTCAAGGCCTCCATCGAGGAGTGCAAGGAGAAGGACCTGACCTACTGCGCACCGCTGTTCGTGACCGCGGAGTTCACCAACAACACCACTGGCGAGATCAAGAGCCAGACGGTGTTCATGGGTGACTTCCCGATGATGACGCCGAAGGGCACCTTCATCATCAACGGCACCGAGCGCGTCGTGGTCAGCCAGCTCGTCCGGTCCCCGGGCGTGTACTTCGACAAGCAGCCGGACAAGACCTCCGACCGCGACCTCTCCAGCGTCAAGGTCATCCCGAGCCGGGGTGCCTGGCTGGAGTTCGACATCGACAAGCGCGACACGGTCGGCGTTCGCATCGACCGTAAGCGTCGGCAGGCCGTCACTGTCCTGCTCAAGGCCATCGGATGGTCGGCCGAGCAGATCCGTGAGAAGTTCGGCTGGTCCGAGCTGATGATGACCACGCTCGAGAAGGACCACATCGCCGGCCAGGACGAGGCGCTGCTCGACATCTACCGGAAGCTCCGCCCTGGCGAGCCGCCGACCCGCGAGAACGCCCAGACCCTGCTCGACAACCTCTTCTTCAACCCGAAGCGGTACGACGTCGCCAAGGTCGGTCGATACAAGTTCAACAAGAAGCTCGAAGTGGACGTGCCGATCACCACGGGCACGCTCACCGAGGACGACATCGTCGCCACCGTTGAGTACCTGTGCCGGCTGCACGCCGGTGAGGACGGCTACGAGGCCGACGACATCGACCACTTCGGCAACCGTCGTCTGCGTACCGTGGGCGAGCTGATCCAGAACCAGGTCCGGGTCGGTCTGTCCCGGATGGAGCGCGTCGTCCGTGAGCGGATGACGACCCAGGACGTTGAGGCGATCACGCCGCAGACCCTGATCAACATCCGCCCCGTGGTGGCGGCGATCAAGGAGTTCTTCGGTACGTCGCAGCTGTCCCAGTTCATGGACCAGACCAACCCGCTGGCGGGCCTGACCCACCGGCGCCGGCTGAGCGCGCTCGGCCCGGGTGGTCTGTCCCGGGAGCGGGCCGGCTTCGAGGTCCGCGACGTGCACCCGTCCCACTACGGCCGGATGTGCCCGATCGAGACGCCGGAAGGCCCGAACATCGGCCTGATCGGCGCCCTGTCCACCTTCGCCCGGGTCAACCCGTTCGGCTTCATCGAGACGCCGTACCGGAAGGTCATCGAGGGTCGGGTCACCGACCAGATCGACTACCTGACCGCGGACGAGGAGGACCGGTTCGTCAAGGCGCAGGCCAACGCGCCGCTCAAGGCCGACGGCACCTTCGCCGAGGACCGGGTCCTGTGCCGTCGTAAGGGCGGCGAGACCGAGGACGTGGTTCCCAGCGCCGTCGACTACATGGACGTCTCGCCGCGGCAGATGACCTCGGTCGCGACCGCGATGATCCCGTTCCTCGAGCACGACGACGCCAACCGGGCGCTGATGGGCGCGAACATGCAGCGCCAGGCGGTGCCGCTGGTCAAGGCCGAGGCTCCGCTGGTCGGTACGGGCATGGAGTACCGCGCGGCCGTCGACGCCGGTGACGTGGTGGTCGCCGAGGTCGGTGGCGTCATCGAGGACCTCTGCGCCGACTACATCACCATCCACCAGGACGACGGCCACCGCCGGACGTACCTGCTGCACAAGTTCCGCCGCTCCAACGCCGGCTCCTGCGTCAACCAGAAGCCGGTCGTCTTCGAGGGCGACCGCGTCGAGGCCGGTCAGGTCATCGCCGACGGTCCGTGCACCGACGAGGGCGAGATGGCGCTCGGGCGCAACCTGCTCGTGGCGTTCATGTGCTGGGAGGGCCACAACTACGAGGACGCGATCATCCTGTCGCAGCGCCTCGTGCAGCAGGACGTGCTCACCTCGATCCACATCGAGGAGCACGAGGTCGACGCGCGGGACACCAAGCTCGGCCCGGAGGAGATCACCCGCGACATCCCGAACGTCAGCGAGGAAATGCTCGCCGACCTCGACGAGCGCGGCATCATCCGGATCGGTGCCGAGGTCGTCCCCGGCGACATCCTGGTCGGCAAGGTCACGCCGAAGGGCGAGACCGAGCTGACCCCGGAGGAGCGGCTGCTCCGTGCGATCTTCGGTGAGAAGGCGCGTGAGGTCCGGGACACCTCGCTGAAGGTGCCGCACGGCGAGACCGGCACGGTCATCGGTGTGCGTACCTTCTCCCGCGAGGACGGCGACGAGCTGCCGCCGGGCGTCAACGAGCTGGTCCGGGTCTACGTCGCCCAGAAGCGCAAGATCCAGGACGGTGACAAGCTCGCCGGCCGGCACGGCAACAAGGGCGTCATCTCCAAGATCCTGCCGGTCGAGGACATGCCGTTCCTGGAGGACGGCACGCCGGTCGACATCGTGCTGAACCCGCTGGGTGTGCCGTCCCGGATGAACATCGGCCAGGTCCTGGAGACCCACCTCGGGTGGGTGGCCAAGACCGGCTGGAGCGTCCAGGGCGACGACGCCGACTGGAAGAAGGCGCTGCGCTCGATCGACGCCCACGAGTCCGAGGGGGACACGAACGTGGCCACCCCGGTCTTCGACGGTGCCCGGGAGGAGGAGATCTCCGGTCTGCTCTCGTCGACCCTGCCCAACCGGGACGGCAAGCAGCTGATCGGTTCCTCCGGCAAGGCGCAGCTGTTCGACGGTCGCTCCGGTGAGCCGCTGCCGGACCCGATCGCCGTCGGCTACATCTACATCCTGAAGCTCAACCACCTGGTCGACGACAAGATCCACGCCCGGTCGACCGGCCCGTACTCGATGATCACGCAGCAGCCGCTGGGTGGTAAGGCGCAGTTCGGTGGCCAGCGCTTCGGTGAGATGGAGTGCTGGGCGATGCAGGCGTACGGCGCCGCCTACGCCCTGCAGGAACTGCTGACCATCAAGTCCGACGACGTCCTCGGCCGGGTCAAGGTCTACGAGGCCATCGTCAAGGGCGAGAACATCCCCGAGCCGGGCATCCCGGAGTCGTTCAAGGTGCTGCTCAAGGAGCTGCAGTCGCTGTGCCTCAACGTCGAGGTGCTGTCCAGCGACGGTGTGGCCCTGGAGATGCGCGAGACCGACGACGAGGTCTTCCGGGCGGCGGAGGAGCTGGGCATCGACCTGTCCCGGCGCGAGCCGAGCTCGGTCGAAGAGGTCTGAGGTGAGCGGTGGGGGGGGGGGGGGGCGGGGGGCCCCCCCCCCCCCCCCCCCCCCGCGGGCCCGGGGGGGGGGGGGGGGGGGGGGGCCGCGGGGGGGGTGGGGCCGGGGGTGGGGTTGGGCGCCCCGCGCCGC
>NZ_JBFAMU010000317.1:0-5801 GCF_040656655.1 Micromonospora sp. NPDC049799 | reverse complement strand
GACGAAGACGTTGCTGAGGAAGGTCAGCGGGAAGAGCACCATCATGCTGACGCCCATCACGTTCTTCGGGCTGGTGCTGCGCAGCGAGAAGTCCGCCCGCGGCCGCGTCGGCGATCTCGACCTCGACCTGCTTGATGGTGACCGGCTCGCCGCCGGCGATGCCCAGGACGCACGCCGCCTCGCACGGCGCCGGGCAGAGCCGGCCGGTGAACTCCGGGAAGTTGTTGGTGGCGTGCAGCGACTCCACCGCGGCGTCCCAGTTGCCGGTGCGGACCAGGTCGTTCCAGTCCGGGATGCGGTTGCCCAGCGGGCAGCCGTCGTGACAGAACGGGATGCCGCAGTCCATGCAGCGGGTGGCCTGCTCCCGGACCAGCTCCTCACCGGCCGGCGGGTAGACCTCCCGCCAGTCGCTGATCCGCACCGGCACCGGGCGGCGGGCGGGGAGCCGCCGGTTGTAGCGCAGGAAACCGTTCGGGTCAGGCACGAGCCACCTCCTGGGCGACCGCCCGCGGGGCGGGCGGCAGCGGCGCGGTCGGCGCCGCGAGTGCGCTCATGACCGCGTCGTCGACGTCACGGCCGGCGGCTTCGGCGGCCCGCATGATCTCCAGCACCCGGCGGTAGTCCCGGGGCACCACCGCGGTGAACTCCTCCACCGCGTCCGGCCAGCGCTTGAGCAGCGACTCGGCGACCGCCGAGTCGGTCTCGGCGAAGTGTCGCTGCACCAGCTCGTGCAGCACCGACCGTTCCTCCTCGCGCAGCGGCGCCAGGTCGACCAGCTCGGCGTTGACCCGGCGCCGGTCCAGGTTCCACACGAACGCGGTGCCGCCGGACATGCCGGCCGCGAAGTTGCGCCCGGTCTGCCCGAGCACCACCACCGTGCCGCCGGTCATGTACTCGCAGCCGTGGTCGCCGACGCCCTCGACGACCGCCGACGCACCGGAGTTGCGGACCGCGAACCGCTCCCCCACCCGGCCCCGCAGGAACACCTCGCCCGCGGTGGCGCCGTACAGGATGGTGTTGCCCGCGATGATCTGGTCCTCGGCGCGCTCACCGGGCTCCGCGTCGCCGTCGACGAAGGGCGCGGCGTCGTCCGGGCGGACCACGAGCCGGCCGCCGGAGAGGCCCTTGCCGACGTAGTCGTTGGCGTCGCCGTGCAGCCGCAGGGTGACCCCGCGCGGCAGGAACGCGCCGAACGACTGGCCGGCGGTGCCGCGCAGGTCGAACTCGATGGTGTCGGTGGGCAGGCCGGTGCCGCCGAAGCGTCGGGTGACCTCACCCCCGAGCATCGCGCCGACACTGCGGTGCTCGTTGCGCACCGCGACCTCGACCCGGACCGGGGTGCCGTCGGTCAACGCCGGCGCGGCGAGCGCGATCAGCTCGTTGTCCAGGGCCAGCTCCAGGCCGTGGTCCTGCGCGCGTACGCCACGCCGGACGGCGTCGGCCGGCAGCTGCGGCAGGCGCAGGACCGGACCGAGGTCCAGCCCGCCGGCCTTCCAGTGGTCGATGGCCGGGGCGAGGTCGAGCAGCTCGGTCTGCCCGATCGCCTCCTCGATCGAGCGCAGGCCCAGCTCGGCCAGGTAACCGCGGACCTCCTCGGCGAGGAAGAGGAAGAAGTTCTCCACGAACTCCGGCCTGCCGGTGAAGCGCTCGCGCAGCACCGGGTTCTGCGTGGCGATGCCGACCGGACAGGTGTCCAGGTGGCAGACCCGCATCATCACGCAGCCCTCGACGATCAGCGGCGCGGTGGCGAAGCCGAACTCCTCGGCCCCGAGCAGCGCCGCGACCAGGACGTCCCGGCCGGTCTTGAGCTGGCCGTCGACCTGCACGGTGACCCGGTCCCGCAGCTTGTTCAGCAGAAGCGTCTGCTGCGCCTCGGCCAGGCCCAGCTCCCACGGGGTGCCGGCGTGCTTGAGCGAGTTCAGCGGGGACGCGCCGGTGCCGCCGTCGTGGCCGGAGATGAGGATGACGTCGGCCTTGAGCTTCGCCACGCCGGCCGCCACGGTGCCGACGCCGACCTCGCTGACCAGCTTGACGTGCACCCGCGCGGCCGGGTTGACGCACTTCAGGTCGTGCACCAGCTGGGCGAGGTCCTCGATGGAGTAGATGTCGTGGTGCGGCGGCGGGGAGATCAGGCCGACGCCCGGCGTGGCGTGCCGGGTGCGGGCGATCCACGGCCAGACCTTGTTGCCGGGCAGCTGGCCACCCTCGCCGGGCTTGGCGCCCTGGGCCATCTTGATCTGGATGTCGTCGGCGTTGACCAGGTACTCACTCGTCACGCCGAACCGGCCGCTGGCGATCTGCTTCACCGCGGAGCGGCGGGCCGGGTCGTGCAACCGCTCGACGTCCTCGCCGCCCTCGCCGGTGTTGGACTTGCCGCCGAGGCGGTTCATCGCGATCGCCAGGGTCTCGTGCGCCTCGGCCGAGATCGACCCGTACGACATCGCGCCGGTGGCGAACCGCTTGACGATCTCGCTGGCCGGCTCGACCTCCTCGATCGGCACCGGGGGCCGCACGCCGGTGCGCAGGGTGAACAGGCCGCGCAGTGAGCCGGCCCGCGCGGCCAGCTCGTCGACCTTGGCGGTGTACCGGCGGAAGACGTCGTACTGGCGGCTGCGGGTGGCGTGCTGGAGCAGGAAGACCGTCTCCGGGTTGAACAGGTGCAGCTCGCCCTCGCGTCGCCACTGGTACTCGCCGCCGACCTCCAGCCGGTCGGACGTCTCCGCACCGGGAGCGGGCCAGGCGCGGCCGTGCCGGGCGGCGACCTCGGCGTGGATCTCATTCAGCCCGATGCCACTGATCTTGCTCGGGGTGCCCCGGAAGTAGCGCTCGACCAGCCGGGTGTCCAGGCCGACCGCCTCGAAGACCTGCGCGCCGCAGTACGACGACACGGTCGAGATGCCCATCTTGGACATGATCTTCAGGACGCCCTTGCCGAGGCCCTTGACGTAGTTGCGGACCGCCTTCGCCGCGTCGACACCGACCAGCGCGCCGGTGGCGATCATGTCCTCGACCGACTCGAAGGCCAGGTACGGGTTGACCGCCGCGGCGCCGTACCCGATGAGCACGGCGGCGTGGTGCACCTCCCGGCAGTCGCCGGACTCGACGATCAGCGCCACCTGCGTACGCGTCTGCTCGCGCACCAGGTGCTGGTGCACCGCGGCGGTGAGCAGCAGCGACGGGATCGGGGCGAGGTCGGCGTTGGAGTCCCGGTCGGAGAGCACCAGGATGCGGACGCCGTCCTCGATCGCCTCGGAGACGTGCCGGCAGATCTCGGTCAGCCGGGCCTTGATCCCGGCCCCGCCCTCACGGATCCGGTAGAGCCCGGAGACCCGGACCGCCTTGAAGCCGGGCAGGTCGCCGTCCTCGTCGATCGAGAGGATCTTGGCCAGCTCGTCGTTGTCGATCACCGGGTACGGCAGGACGATCTGCCGGCAGCTCGCCGCCCCCGGGTCGAGCAGGTTGCCCTCCGGCCCGATGGTCGACGCCAGGCTGGTCACCAGCTCCTCCCGGATGGCGTCCAGGGGCGGGTTGGTGACCTGGGCGAAGAGCTGGTGGAAGTAGTCGTACAGCAGTCGCGGCCGGGTCGACAGCGGCGAGATCGGGGTGTCGGTGCCCATCGAGCCGATCGGCTCGGCACCGGCCCGCGCCATCGGCGCGAGGAGGATCTTCAGCTCCTCCTCGGTGTAGCCGAAGGTCTGCTGCCGGCGGCGCACCGAGTCGTGGGTGTAGACGATGTGCTCGCGCGCCGGCAGGTCGTCCAGCTCGATCAGGCCGGCGTGCAGCCACTCGTCGTACGGCTGCGCGGCGGCCAGCTCGGTCTTGATCTCCTCGTCGTGCACGATCCGGCCCGCCACGGTGTCGACCAGGAACATCTTCCCCGGCTGCAGACGGCCCTTGGCCACCACCCGCGCCGGGTCCAGGTCGAGCACGCCCGCCTCGCTGCCAAGCACCACGAGCCCGTCGTCCGTGCGCCACCAGCGGCCCGGGCGCAGGCCGTTGCGGTCCAGCACCGCACCGACGATCTCGCCGTCGGTGAAGGCGACCGAGGCCGGCCCGTCCCACGGCTCCATCAGGCTCGCGTGGAAGCGGTAGAACGCCCGCTTGTCGCCGCGCATGTCCGGGTCGTTCTCCCAGGCCTCCGGGATCATCATGAGCACCGCGTGCGGCAGGCTCCGCCCGGACAGGTGCAGCAGCTCCAGGACCTCGTCGAAGTTCGCCGAGTCGGACGCCGCCGGGGTGCACACCGGGAAGATCCGGCGGATGTTGCCGGGCAGGTTCGGGGTGCGCAGCAGCGCCTCCCGGGCCTGCATCCAGTTGCGGTTGCCGCGGATCGTGTTGATCTCACCGTTGTGGGCGATGAAGCGGTACGGGTGCGCCAGCGGCCACGACGGGAACGTGTTGGTGGAGAACCGGGAGTGCACCAGCGCGATCGCGCTGTCCACCCGCTCGTCGGTCAGCTCCGGGTAGAACGCGGGCAGCTGGTCGGGGGTCAGCATGCCCTTCCACACCATGGTCCGCCCGGACAGCGACGGGAAGTACGCGGGCACGCCCCGCTCGGCGGACTCCCGCTCGGCCTGCTTGCGGACGCAGAACGCCACCCGCTCGAGGTCGAGGCCGCCCAGCGGCGAGCCGGCCGGACCGGCGGGCGAGTCGGTGAGCCGGTGCGCGGCGAGGAACAGCTGCCGGACCCGGGGCATCGCCGCGAGGGCGGTCTCGCCGAGGCCGCTCGCGTCGACCGGGACGTTCCGCCAGCCGAGCACGTCCGCGCCCTCGACCAGCGCGTACTTCTCCACCACCCGGCGGGCGCGCGCCTCGTCGGCGTCGTCGTCGGGGAGGAAGACCAGGCCGGTGGCGTACTGGCCGGCCGGGGGCAGGGGAAAGTCGGCGACCGCACGCAGGAACGCGTCCGGAACCTGGATCATGATGCCCGCGCCGTCGCCGGTGTTGTGCTCCGCTCCCCGGGCGCCCCGGTGGTCCAGTCGGCAGAGCGCACCGAGACCGCTGGCCACGACCGCGTGCGAGCGCCGGCCGTGCAGGTCCGCCACGAAGGCCACGCCGCAGGCGTCGTGCTCGAACGCGGGGTCGTAGAGCCCGGCCGCGGGGGCGGCATCGTGCGGGGCCGGCTGCGGGGTGTGCGGGTACGGAAAGGCCACCGGGCCTCCTGTCGTCACTCAGGATGGATCTCTGGGTGGGGACGACGTCGGCCCTCAGGGGTCTATTGAGTCTACGTTAGGGGGGTCGGCGCAAGGCCAGTGCAGATTGATCACACCTTCCAGAGTCTGGGACGTGTAGTCTCGCGCGGTGGATCCGCTGCACAAGAACCTGTTCGACCGGTTGGAACGCTTCTATGACGGCGTGCCCCGGGACGTGGCGCGGGCGGAGGAACACGGCTCGCTGGTGCTCTTCGTCCGCGAGGGGGCCGGTTGGCCGTTCTACGCGCGGCCCCGGCTCGACGCCGCCGACGTACCCTCGCTGGCCGACGTGTCGTCGGTCCGGGAACGGCAGCGGGAACTGGGCGTGCCCGAGGCGTTCGAGTGGGTGCACGAAACCAGCCCGGACCTGCTCCCGGTGGTCCGCTCGGCTGGCCTGTCCGTGCTGGAGGCGCCCCTGATGGTGCTCGACCCGGCCGCCGTGCCCGACCCGGCGACGCTCACCGACGTACCGCTGCGGACGCTGGACCCCGACGCGCCCGGCTTCGCCGCCGACGTGGCGGCACATCTGGCTCGACTCGTCGCTGGCGTACAACCAGGTCAGCACCGGAGCGATGGCCACCGCCACGAGCGCCGCCGCGCCGAGGGCGA
>NZ_JBFAMU010000316.1:0-5802 GCF_040656655.1 Micromonospora sp. NPDC049799 | reverse complement strand
CCGGCAAGCGCGGCGCACCTCGGCCACGGCCCCGGCGGGCTGGAGGTGTCCCGGGACGGCTGGACCCTGGCCCTGGACAGCGGGAGCCTGGTCGCCGGGCGGCCGGGCGAACTGGCGTTCCGGATCACCGACCCGACCGGCGCCGCGCTGACCACCTTCAAGGAGAACCACGAGCGGCGGATGCACCTGGTCCTCGTCGGCCGAGACCTGGCCGGCTACCAGCACGTGCACCCGGAGATGGCACCCGACGGCACGTGGCGTGTCCAGGTCACACCCGCCGCGGCCGGCCCGCTGCGTGCCATCGCCGACTTCTGGCCGGAGGGAGCACCGGCGGCGGTCACCCTGGGCGTGGACGTGCCGGTCCCCGGCCGGTACGAGGCGCGACCGCTCGCCCCGCCGGAGGAGACCGTGCTCGTCGACGGGTACACGGTCACGCTCGACGGCGGCCTGCGCGCGGGCGAGTCCAACCAGGTGCTGGTCTGGCTCGGCCGCGACGGCCAGCCGGTGCACGACCTGCAACCGCACCTGGGCGCGTACGGGCACCTGGTCGCGCTGCGCCAGGGCGACCTGGCGTACCTGCACGTCCATCCGGCGGCGGCGAGCCGGCCCAGCTCGGTGGTGGCGTTCGGCGTGACGGTGCCGTCGGCGGGCACCTACCGGCTGTTCTTCGAGTTCCGGCACCTCGACCGGGTGCACGTCGCCACCTTCACGGTGACGGTGTGAACCGCCCCGCCGCACGCGTGCCGGTCCGGCAGGTCCGGCGGGCGCGGCGGCGGGGTGGGCGAGCCGGCGGCGACCCGGGGTGCCCCTGGCGGGGACATCCGGGCCACCGCCGTCGCGCGGGTGGCGCCAGGACGGATCCGGTCAGCCGACGGCGGCCAGGTCGGTCAGCCGGGCGAGCGAGTCCTCCAGGTCGGCGCCGACCCGACGCAGACCGAGCCGGAGCAGGGCGGCCTTGACCGGACCGGCCGGCCAGCGTACGACGATGAGCCGCACGATCGTCCCGCTCTCCTCCTCGTCGGCGGTGAGCTGAACGTAGATCTCGGTGCGCGCCTCCGCCCGGGCACCGGCGCCCTTGGCGCGTTCCCGCCAGCCGATCAGGGTCGGCTCCTGGTAGGCGATCACCTCGGCCTCGTGCGCCGCGCCGCGCCCTGCCTGGACCAGTTGCCGCCGACCGAAGCCCTCACCCGAGAGCACCTCGGCCGCGCGGACCCCTGCCAGCCAGGCCGGCAGCTGCTCGGCCCGCTGCACGACATCCCAGACCACTTCCACCGGCGCCATCACGTGCGCACTGCGTTCCACGAGGATCATTTCCGTCTTTCCTCCGGTGAGGACATCCCACGATATCGGCACTCTATGCGTCAAATCGGACTTAGTTGGACGGGTTCGGAAAAGACACGCCGAAACTGGTTGCATTGGCAGCCTCCGAGGGCCTATGGCCTTTCCTGAGGACGCGGCCTAGAGTCCCGAACACGTCTCACGTATCGACGGGAGGGCTCATGCCGACCGGACCGCTGCCCCGCTTCCCCGCCGGGTTCCGCTGGGGCGTGTCGACGTCCGCGTACCAGATCGAGGGGGCCGCGAGGGAGGACGGGCGCGGGCCGTCCATCTGGGACACCTTCGCCCACTCCCCCGGGAGGATCGTCGACGGCAGCACCGGGGACGTGGCGTGCGACCACTACCACCGGTACGCCGAGGACGTGGCACTGATGGCCGGGCTGGGCGTCTCGGCGTACCGCTTCTCCATCGCGTGGCCCCGCGTCGTGCCGACCGGCACGGGTGCGGTCAACCCCGCGGGGCTGGACTTCTACGACCGGCTGGTGGACGACCTGCTGGCCCACGACATCGATCCGGTGGCCACCCTCTTCCACTGGGACCTGCCGCAGCCGCTGGAGGACGCCGGTGGCTGGCTGGACCGGGACACCGCCCACCGCTTCGCCGAGTACGCCGACGCGACCGCCGCCCGCCTCGGCGACCGGGTGAAGCTCTGGATCACCCTCAACGAGCCGTTCGTCCACATGAGCCTCGGCCACGGCATGGGCGTGCACGCCCCGGGCCGGATGCTGCTCTTCGACGCCTTCCCGGTCGCCCACCACCAACTGCTCGGGCACGGCCTGGCCGTCGCCGCGCTGCGCGCCCGCACCGCGAGCCCCGTCGCCATCGCCAACAACTACTCGCCGGTGCGGGTGTTCGGCGACACCGACGCCGACCGTGCCGCCGGAGCCGCGTACGACGCGCTGCACAACCGGCTCTTCACCGACCCGCTGCTGGGCCGCGGCTACCCCGACGGCGCCGGGCTCGACACCGCCGTCGTGCGCGACGGGGACCTGGCGACCATCGCCGCCCCGCTGGACGTGCTGGGGGTCAACTACTACAACCCCAGCGGCGTACGCGCGCCCGAGGAGGGTTCGCCCCTGCCGTTCGAGATCGTGCCGCTGGAGGGCTACCCGCGGACCGCCTTCGACTGGCCGGTGGTCCCCGACGGTCTGCGCGAACTGCTCGGCTGGCTGCACCGCACGTACGGCGCCGACCTGCCGCCGATCCAGGTCACCGAGAGCGGCTGCGCGTACGACGACGCGCCGGACGCGCAGGGGCGGGTGCACGACCCGGAGCGCATCGCGTACCTCGACGGGCACCTGCGGGCGGTCCGGGCCGCCATCGACGACGGGGTGGACGTGACCGGGTACTTCGTCTGGTCGCTGCTGGACAACTGGGAGTGGGCCGAGGGCTTCACCAAGCGGTTCGGGCTGGTGCACGTCGACTTCGACACCCAGGCCCGTACGCCCAAGTCGTCGTACGCCTGGCTCCGCGACCTGATCCGCGCGCGGTGACCACCGTCGACCCGACGCCGGCGTCACTGCCGGCGGCCCTCGCCGAACCCACCGCGGCCGTCTCGCGGCGCTGGGTCGCGCTGCTCGTCACCGCCAACCTCGGCGTCTGGATGGCGTTCTTCACGCCGATCCAGGTGCTGCTGCCCCAGCAACTGGGAGTGATCGCGCCGGACGACAAGGAGACCATGCTCGCGGTGGTCACCGGGCTCGGCGCGCTCGCCGCGGTCCTGGCCAACCCGCTCGCCGGAGCGCTGTCCGACCGCACCTGCCTGCGGGTGGCCGGCCGCGAGTTCGGCCGACGGCACGTGTGGACCGCCGGCGGCGCGGTGCTCGGGGCGCTGGCCCTGATCCTGCTGTCGCAGCAGCGGACCGTGGCCGGCGTGGCGCTGGCCTGGGTCGCGGCGCAGGTCTGCTTCAACGCGATGCTGGCCAGCCTGACCGCCGCCGTGCCGGACCGGGTACCGGTGGCCCAGCGCGGCGGGGTCTCCGGCTGGGTGGGCATCCCGCAGGCCCTCGGCCTGGTGCTGGGTGTGGTGCTGGTGACCGCCGTGGTGACCGGCAACGCCGCCGGGTACGTCGCGATCGCGGTGGCGGTGCTGCTGCTCTCCCTGCCCTTCACCCTGCGCACCGTCGACGACCCGCTGCCCCGGGCGCACCGGCCACCGCTGCGCGGCCTGGTCGCCTCGATGTGGGTGTCGCCGCGCCGGTACCCGGACTTCGGCTGGGCGTGGATCACCCGTTTCCTGGTGCAGCTCGGCAACGCCCTGGGCACCCTCTACCTGCTCTACTTCCTCACCGACGAGGTGCGGGTCGCGGACCCCGAGGGCGGGCTGCTGGTGCTGATCCTGCTCTACACCGCCGGCCTGGCGGCGACGGCCGTGGTGGCCGGACGCCTGTCCGACCGCTCCGGGCGGCGAAAGGTCTTCGTGATCACCGCCGGCGGGATCATGGCGGTGGCGGCGCTGCTGCTCGCCGCCGCGCCGGTCTGGCCGGTCGCGGTGGTCGCGGCGTTGCTGCTCGGCGCCGGGTACGGCGTCTACCTGTCGGTGGACGCCGCGCTGATCACGCAGGTGCTGCCCCGGGCCGCCGACCGGGCCAAGGACCTCGGCGTGATCAACATCGCGAACTCCGCGCCGCAGGTGCTCGGCCCGGCGATCTCCGCGCCGATCGTGGTCCACCTGGGCGGCTACCCCGTGCTCTACGCGGCCACGGCGGCGGTCACGGTCCTCGGCAGTGTCCTGGTGCTGAAGATCCGCTCGGTGCCCTGAGCCTGCCCCGCGGCGGAATCCGGTCGCGGGCGGCCGTAGGCTGGGGACGTGACGGTACGTGTACGCTTTGCCCCTTCCCCGACCGGTATGTTCCACGTCGGCGGTGCCCGCTCGGCCCTGCAGAACTGGATCTACGCCAAGCAGCAGGGCGGGGTGTTCGTGCTCCGCATCGAGGACACCGACGCGGCCCGCAACAAGCCCGAGTGGACCGAGGGCATCCTGTCGGCGCTGGAGTGGATCGGCATCGCGCGGGACAGCTACGAGGGTCCCTACTTCCAGTCGTCGTACGCGGCCGAGCACCGCGCCGCCGCCCAGCGCCTGCACGAGGCGGGTCGGGCGTACTACTGCGACTGCACCCGGGAGGCCGTACAGGCCCGCACCGGCTCGCAGTACCAGGGCTACGACGGCTTCTGCCGGGACCGGGGCCTGGAGCCGGGCGAGGGCCGGGCGCTGCGCTTCCGCACGCCGGACGAGGGCGAGACCGTGGTGGTCGACCTGATCCGCGGCGAGCCGACCTTCGAGAACAAGCTGATCGAGGACTTCGTCATCGCCCGCGGTGACGGCTCCGCGGTGTTCCTGCTGGCGAACGTGGTCGACGACATGACCATGGGCATCACCCACGTGATCCGGGCCGAGGAGCACCTGCCCAACACGCCGAAGCAGCAGTTGCTCTGGGACGCCCTCGGGGTGAAGCCGCCGGTCTGGGCACACGTGCCCGTCGTCGTCAACGAGAAGCGCCAGAAGCTCTCGAAGCGGCGGGACAAGGTCGCGCTGGAGGCGTACCGGGACGAGGGTTACCTCGCCGACGCGATGCGCAACTACCTCATGCTGCTCGGCTGGGCGCCCTCGAACGACCGCGAGATCGTGCCCTGGTCGGTGATCGAGGACGAGTTCCGGCTGGACGAGGTCAACCCCTCCCCCGCGTTCTTCGACGAGAAGAAGCTGCGCGCGTTCAACGGCGAGTACATCCGGGCGCTGCCGGTGGCGGAGTTCGTCGACGCCTGCCGGCCGTGGCTGACCGGCACCGACACGATCCCGCCGCCGCCGTGGCAGCCCGAGGAGTTCGACGCGGACGCCTTCGCGGCGGTCGCCCCGCTGGCTCAGACCCGGATCGCGGTCCTCAGCGAGATCGTGCCGAACGTCGACTTCCTCTTCGTCGACAGTCCGCTCATCGACGAGGCGGCCTGGACGAAGGCGATGAAGGAGGGCGCGGCCGACCTGCTCGACGCGGCGATCGCCGCGTACGAGGCACTGGAGTCGTGGAACGCCGAGTCGCTGAAGTCGACGCTGGAGGCGGTCGGGGCCGAGCGCGGCCTCAAGCTCGGCAAGGCGCAGGCCCCGGTGCGGGTCGCGGTGACCGGTCGCACGGTCGGTCTGCCGCTCTTCGAGTCGCTGGAGGTGCTGGGCCGCGAGCGCACCCTGACCCGCCTCCGCGCCGCCCGCCTCCGCCTGTTCTAACCCCCACCCCCCACCCCCCACCCCACCCCGGCCCTCCCCGCCTACCTGCCGCCGCGATCTTGCACTTTCGGTCGCGGGTTGGTCCCGAACTGCCCGATTTGCGGCGGCAGTAAGTGCAAGATCGCGGAACCCAGGGGGCGCGGACGCGGGGCGCGGGGGGCGGGGGGCGGGGGCTGAGCCACCGTCGATCGCGACTGCGGGGCTCGCAGACCCGGCTCACTCCTCGCGCTCACGCCGCCGCCTCC
>NZ_JBFAMU010000315.1:0-5815 GCF_040656655.1 Micromonospora sp. NPDC049799 | reverse complement strand
GCCGACCTGATCCGGGTCAGCCCGGTCCCGGTCCTGGCCCTGGGTGGCGTCGAGTCCCCCGATCAGGCGCGGGGCGCGGAAACACTTCGGGGGCGGCGCATCGCCGCCCCCGAATCAGGGTGTTCGCCCGGCTGGTGAACCACCAGGCTGGTCGGGCTGGATCGCCGGTGAACCACCGGCGCTCGCCGGCGCACCGCCGGCGAGCCGGACAGTGCCCGCTAGAAGCGGTCCACAAACTGTGAGTCGAGCCACTCCCGGAAGCGGGCGATCCAGTCGCCGTCGGTGGTGGGCCAGTCGAACTGGCCGGTCATGGCGAGCACGCCGAGGACCACGGCGCCCAGGCCGGCGATGATGCCGAGCAGCGCGTCGGTCTTGCCCGCGACGTGCCGCCGCCGGGTGGCGAGCAGCCCGAACACCGCCAGCACCGCGCCGAGGGCGCCGAGCGCGATGCCGTACCCGGCGAGGGTTCCCGTGAGCACGAAGAGCACGGCCGCGACGCCGGTGATCAGGCCGAGCGTGGCGAGCATGCTGGCCCGGGGCCTCGGACCGGCGGCGGCGGGCCGCTCGACCCGGTCGTCGACACCGTCGTGGTTCCGGTCGACGGCCGGCTCCGGCGCCCGGCCGGTGGCGGGTACGACGGTGCGGTCCCGATCCGTCAGCGAGGTCGCGGTGCCGTTCCGGTCGGTGACCGACGTCGGGCCGGCGGCGCGGGCCGCGGCGGCGTCCCGGTCGAGGTCGACGGTGCGGCCGTCGAGCGTCCGCTCCAGCGTCGGGTCCTCCGTGCCGGTGACCCGCGGCTGGCGCTGGGTCTCCTCGTCCGGGCTGGCCGTCGCGGCCCGGGCCACCGCGGCACGCTGCTCGGCCCGCCGCACGGCATCGGCATCGTGGCCGTCCGTGGCGGTGGCGGGGGCCGCGTTGCTGCGGTACGTCGTCTGCTCGTCGTTCCGGTCCGCTACCTCCGGCGGGTCGACCCGGCCGGTCGTGTCGGCGCGGGTCCGGCCGTCCACACCGTCGTTCGACGCCGGTTCCGTGCGGCGCGAGAGGGAAGGAATTCTGACCACAACACACCTCCTGGTAAATGCGTTGGCGGCCGTCCAGTGGGTGGCGCCCACGCGTGACATCTCCGAGGTACCCCGTCGCGACCTCCGCGACACGCCTCACGCGCCGACGGTCGACGATGGCGGGGCCGCGGCGCCCACGCCGGGCTACCGTTGCCGTCGTGCCAGAGGGACACACCATCCACCGCCTGGCGGCCCGCCACGCCGAACTGTTCGCCGGGGACAAGGTGCACGCCGCCAGCCCGCAGGGCCGCTTCGCCGAGGGTGCCGCCCGGCTGACCGGCAGCGTCCTCGACGCCACCGAGGCGTACGGGAAGCACCTGCTGCACCACTACGCGGGCGAGCTCACCCTGCACGTGCACCTCGGGCTGTACGGGAAGTTCGTCGACGGCGCGGGGGAGCCGCCGGAGCCCGTCGGGCAGGTGCGCCTCCGGCTCACCAGTGACCGGCACTGGCTGGACCTGCGCGGGCCCACCGCGTGCGAGCTGCTCACCCCGCCCGAGGTGGCGGCGCTGCGGTCCCGGCTCGGCCCGGACCCGCTGCGCGCCGACGCGGATCCGGAGCGGGCGTACGCGCGGATCTCCCGCAGCCCGACCCCGCTCGCGGCGCTCCTGCTCGACCAGTCGGTGGTGGCCGGCACGGGGTTGATCTTCGTCACGGAGGCGTTGTTCCGGGCGGGCCTGCCACCCACGCTGCGCGGCCGCGGGCTCAGCCGGACCGGCTGGGAGGAGCTCTGGGCCGACCTGGTGGCGCTCATGCGCGTCGGGGTCGAACGTGGCCGGATCGACACCGTCCGGGACGTCCACTCACCGGAGGCGACGGGCCGGGCCGCGCGGGTCGACCGGCACGGCGGGGAGGTGTACGTCTACCGCCGCTCGGGCGCGCCCTGCCACCTCTGCGGCACGGAGGTCAGCCGCGGGTCGCTGGCCGGCCGCAACCTGTACTGGTGTCCCACCTGCCAGCGGGACTGATCACACCTCGTCCACCAGCCAGCGGACGATCTCGACGTGGTGCGCGAAGACGATGTCCGCGTCGATGCTCCACGCCAGCGTCTGCGCGATCGTCCAGCCCCGTACCCGGTCGCGGTCCAGGCCCAGGTCCCCGGTGAGCCGGTCCAGCCGACGGCGTACGGCGGCGGGGGAGTGGCCCAGCTCCCGACCCCGGACCATCGGCACGACACTGAACTCCCGCTCGCCGGTCAGCGGCTTCGGGTCGATGACCAGCCACGGCTCGCGGGCGGCCCGGAGCACGTTGCCGGCGTGCAGGTCCTGGTTGACGAGCACCTGCTCGCCCTGGTCCGGGGCCAGGTCGGCGATCAGCCCGAGCGCGTTGTCCAGCAGCCGCCGCTCGTACGGGCGGTCGGCGCGGTCCCACTTCACGGGCAGCCGCTCCCGCCAGCCCGCGGCCTCCTCCGCGAGCGGGGTGAACGGCGGTCCCGCCGGTTTCCACAGCCGGGGCAGCAGCCCCACGACCACGTCCAGCGCCGCGTCGGCCGGCAGCTCGTGCAGGGGTGAGCCGGGTGTGCACCGTTCGACCAGCAGGGCCCGCCGGGACGGGTCGTGCCGGAGCAGCCGGACGGCCCCGTCACCGGCCCAGTGGTCCAGGGCGGTCGCCTCGTGGACGCTGTCCGGGTCGGGATACTGGAGCTTGAGCACGGCCGGGGTCCCGTCGGGCAACTCGGCCGGGAGGGCCAGCGACGCGAGCGCGTACGGGAAGGGTGGTCCGACGCGCAGCGACCACCGTGCGGCACACTCCGCGAGCAGGTCGGGCAGGGCGGCCAGCCATTCCCGCCCCGCCTCGGTGCCCCGCAGCCACCCCAGCCCCTCCGGCATCTCCATGCGTCGATGATGGCGGAACGGCAGGGGCGGCGGGTCAGCGGCCGGTGGTGCCGAGGGCGTCGACCGCCTTGCGGGCGGCGATGAGCACCGGGTCCCAGACCGGGGCGTACGGCGGGGCGTAGCCGAGGTCGAGGGCGGTCATGTCGTCCACCGTCATGCCGTTCCAGAGCGCCACGGCCAGGGTGTCGATCCGCTTCGCCGCCTCCGACCAGCCGACGATCTGCGCTCCGAGCAGCCGGCCGCTGGGCTTCTCGGCGATCAGCTTGACGGACATGAAGCGCGCCCCGGGGTAGTAGCCGGCCCGGTTGGTCGACTGGGTGATCACCGAGACGAAGTCGAATCCGGCGGCTCGGGCGTCCCGCTCGCGCAGGCCCGTGCGACCGACTTCCAGCTCGCACACCTTGGTCACCGCGGTGCCGATCACCCCGGCGAAGGTGGCGTAGCCGCCGCCGATGTTGATGCCGGCGACACGGCCCTGCTTGTTGGCGTGGGTGCCCAGCGGGATGTGCACCGGCATGCCGCTGACCCGGTGCAGGGACTCCACGCAGTCGCCGGCCGCCCAGACGTCCTCGACGCCGGGCACCCGCATCCGCCGGTCGACCCGGACCGCGCCGCTGGGGCCGATCGGCAGGCCGGCGGCCTGGGCGAGCGCGACGTTGGGGCGTACGCCCAGGCCGAGGACGACCACGTCGGCGGGGATGGGACCCTCGGCGGTGACCACGGCGGACACCCGACCGTCGCGTTCGTCGAGGCCGGTCACCGAGAGGCCGGGGCGGATGGTGATGCCCAGGCCGCGCATCGCGTCGACGACCAGCTCGGCCATGTCCGGGTCCACGGTGGACATCGGCTGCTCGGCCTGCTCGACCAGCGTGACGGTGAGCCCGTGCTGGATGAGCGCCTCCGCCATCTCCACGCCGATGTAGCCACCGCCGACCACCACCGCCCGCCGGGGCTTCGGATCGGCCTCCAGCCAGTCGATCAGCGCCGCCCCGTCGTCGAGGGTCTGCATGCCGAAGACGCCGTCGACGTCGGTGTGGGCCCAGTCCGGCTTGATCGGGACGGCGCCGGTGGCGTACATCAGGGTGTCGAACCGCTCGCGGACCTCGCCGCCGCGCTCCAGGTCCGAGGCGACGACCTCGCGCCGGTCGAGGTCGATGGCGGTGACCTCGTGCCGCAGGCGTACGTCGATGTCGAAGTCGGTCCGGAAGGTCTCCGGGTCCCGGGCGACGAGCTGGTCGCGGTCGGACACCAGGCCGCTGACCCAGTACGGGATGCCACACGCCGAGTAGGACGTGAAGTGCCCCCGCTCGAAGGCGACGATCTCCAGGTCCCGCTTGTCGCGGCGGCGTCGGGCCTGGGACGCCGCCGCCATGCCGGCGGCGTCGCCGCCGATGACGATCAGTCGTTGCGCCACACGCACCATCCTGTCACGGCGAGCTCAGCCCCCGGGTCTGTCGCGCCACGTCCGCGACGACGTCGACGAGCCGGTTGGTACGCGCGAAGACGGCGCGCTGCCGGGCGGCCCCGCTGCCGTGGCGGCGCAGTTCGCCGAGCAGGTCGGTCACCTCGGCGAGGTCGCCGTGCCGCTCGAGCGCGGGGGAGAGCCGTTCGACGAGCTGGTCGAGCAGGTCCCACGCCGGCCGCAGCTCGCCGTCGGTGAGGTCGACGCCGTCGCCCTCCAGCCCGTCGTGTGCCGCCCGCCAGTGCGCCGCGACCAGCAGGTGGTGGTCGGTGCGGACGGCCGGTCGGCCGGCGGCGATGTCGTCCATCGCGGTGGCCACCATGCCCCGGACCAGTGCGGCCACCAGCACGGCGTCGTCCACCGACGGGCAGACGTCGCCGATCCGGATCTCCACCGTCGGGTACTTCGCCGACAGCCGGGCGTACCAGTAGAGCATCCCCTCGTCGAGCATCACCCCGCTGGCGATGAGCTGCCGGATCAGCCGCTCGTAGTGTTCGTGCGACTCCAGGAACGGGGTCGGCGCCACCGACGGCCAGCGTTCCCACTCCACCGACCGCCAACTCGCGTAGCCGGTGTCCACCCCGGCGGCGAAGGGGGAGTTGGTGGTCACCGCGTGCAGCACCGGCAGCCACGGCCGGACGTGGTTGATCACCTGCACGCCGATCTCCGGGTCGGGCACCCCGACGTGCACGTGCATGCCGTTGTTGCCGGGGCCGGGCACCAGCAGCCGGAACCGCTCGATCATCCGGTCGAAGCGGGGCTTGTCGACGACCGGCGGCACCGGGCCCTCCACCGGGCCGGTGCCGATGGCGAGCAGGCGTACGCCGGCCCGCTCGGCGGCGTCGGCCAGGGCGGCGCGCAGCACCCCGAGGGAGTGCCGGATCGAGCTGAGCTCCAGCCCCGGTGGGCTGCCGATCTCGATCTGGCTGGTCTGGAACTCGCGTTCCACCTGACCGCGCAGGTCGGCCGGCACCTGCTCCATGACGAGGTCGACGGCGGGCACCGCGGTGCCGGTGTGCGGGTCGACGAGCAGGAACTCCTCCTCGACACCCACGGTCAGCAGGTCGGCTCGCCGGGCTCCCGCACGGGGCGCCTCCGCCACATGGCCGGTCATCGCCATCACCGTCCGTTTCCTCGCCGGTCGCGGTCCGTCCGCTTCGGGCGTCCGGGTGGTTACCCACCGTGGCGGCGCGGGGAAACGCGGCGTCGGCGTGTCGGGATCACGGCGTGTGACGTGACAGCGCGGCCTAGCCTGGACCCGTGCCGGGAGTGCCGGGGTTGCTGCTGGGGTTGTGGGCGGGGACGCTCACCCAGCTGGTCGTGTTCGCGGACCGCCCGGCCGAGTTCCTGGCCGGTGCGGCGCTGGCGCTGGTCGCCGCTCTGCTCACGGTCCACCTGGCCGCCGCCGTCGCTCCCCGTGCGGGGCGACGCGCGAGCAGGCTGCGGGCGTGGGTCCG
>NZ_JBFAMU010000314.1:0-5821 GCF_040656655.1 Micromonospora sp. NPDC049799 | reverse complement strand
GCGTCGCCGGAGGCCCTTGCCGACCAGGCGGTCCGCAAGTTCGTCAACCACGCCCGCCTCTCCGGGGCCGTGTCCGGCGCGGCGGGGCTGCCCGGCGCGGTGATCGACGTCGGGGTGCTGGCCTGGACCCAGGCGCGGATGGTGCTGCACGTCGCCGCCGCGTTCGGGGTGGACCCGGCGCACCCGGACCGGGCCACCGACCTGCTGGTGCTCCAGAAGGTGCACAAGGTCGCCGAGAGCGCACGGCTCGCGCTCGGGGTGGCCGCCGGCCGGGAACGCGCCGGTGCCCTCTTCGGGTCCGGCGGGCAGAACCCGCTGGGCAAGGTGATGTTGCGCCTCGGCGTACGGCTGGCGCAGATGGCCGGCGTGCGGGCCGCCAAGCGGGTCTTCGCGAAGGTGGTGCCGGGCGCGGCGATCGTCCTGGGCACCTGGGCCAACTCGTCGGCGACGAAGGACCTGGCGGAGCGCTCCCGCGCCCTCTACCGCCAGCACGGCGGCACCGTGCCCGGGCAGCGTCGCCCCTGACCCGTGCGATCCCGGCCGGGGTCGGCGTCAGCCGGACAGACCCCAGGCGCGCCAGGTCACCTCGGCGAGCCGGTCCTGGCCGGCGGCGTTGGGGTGGAACCAGTCCAGCGGGTTGACCAGGTCCAGGGTGAAGCGCACCCGGTGCACCGCGCCGCCGTCCTGGCGGCACCGGGACCCGTACGCACGGCAGGCCGCGGCCAACTGCTTGTTGTACGCGCCGATGCGCTCCCGGACATTGGCGCGCCGGGCCTGGTCGAGCGGGTCGTCCGAGGTGGGGTTGGCCAGCAGCGCCGGGCAGAGGCCGCGGCGCCAGACGCGTACCGCCCGCTCGTCGGTGTGTCCGACCTCCCAGAGCCGGTACAGGTCGGGGATGCTCACCACCAGCACCCGGGCCTTGGGCCGGCCGGTCCGCAGCACGCGCAGGCCCCGGTCGATCTCCCTGCGGAACTCGGTCACCGGGGTCATCGCCTCGACACCGCCGCGGCACACGTCGTTGGCGCCGATCAGCACGGTCACGAGGTCGGCGCGGTCGCGTACGGCCGCCTCGGCCTGACCGGCCAGCGACGCGGCCCGCGCGCCCGGACGGGCGTGGTTGTGGGCCTTGCCCCGCAGCGCGGTGTCGTCGTCCAGCAGGCGCCGGTAGATGCTGTCGACCCGCAGCCCGTCCCCGGTCGACCAGGAGTTGCGCTGGCACGAGGCCAGGACGAGGCAGGAGCCGAAGCCGGTGGTGATCGAGTCGCCCAGGGCGGCGATGCCACCGGTGGCGCCGGGTGAGGGTGTCCCGCGGGTGGGCCGGGGTGCGGCCGCACCGCCTCCCTCGCAGGCGAGCGCGACGAGCGCCACCAGGCATGCGAGGGCGGCGACCCAGCGTCGAGGCATCCTTCCCCCGTCCCGCAGCGGAGAGCGACAGCGCGGTAACTCTATGCGCGGGGTCGGGGCGGCGTGAAGTGCTGTCGGTGTTGTGGCAGAAGGCTGTCGCCGGGCAGGGAGCGTGTGCTAGCGCCAGGGTCCCCGCTGGCCGTGGAGCCACCAGTGCAGGGCCCGGGTGATCCGGGGCAGCACCAGGTACGTCATCAGCGGCGTCAGCGTCAGCGTCATGATCAGCACGCGCAGGGCCAGCGGCACCTCCGGGAGGAACCGGCTGGTCAGCAACGTCGCGGTGAGGCTGAGCGGGAAGAAGGCCAACCAGATCGTCACCGCCTGCTTCCAGCGCGGCGGCGAGGGTGGCGGGACGGTGGGCTCGGCGCTGACCGGCACCGTCTCCACCACGGGCTCCGGCACCGGGTCGAACCAGCCCTCGATCCCGGTCCGCTTTTCGACCCGGGTGTGCTCGACGATGCCCTGCGCCGAGGTCAGCCACCAGTGCCGCTGCGGCGACTCCTCCCACCGGCGCAGCGTCTCGTCGTCGGCGAACCGGTAGAGCATGTGCCACTCGCCGGAGCCGGGAGCGCTGCGGACCCACCCGGCGCCGAGGAAGCCGGGGAACGCCTCGGCCAGGGCGGTGCCGGCACGCATCCACGCCACCATCTCGTCGGTCCGGGCGGGGTCGGCGCGCCGGGCGATGGCGACGGTCACCGGCATCGCGTGGGTCAGGGTCATGCGTCCATCGTCCACGCCCCGGGCCGGTGTCGACGGCTCCCGGCGCACCGGTGTAACGCAACCCACGACGGCCGTGACGCGGCACACCGGCACCGGCCGCGTGGCCGGGAATCACCCGCGGTTAAGCGCGCCGAGGACGGGTAGGTCGGTGTGATGACGAGATCGCAGCCCCGGCGGTTCCGTGGCCCGGTGCAGGCGCGCAGCGCCCTCAACCTCCGGCTCGTGCTGGCCGGCTTCGGCCTGGTCACCATGACGATCTTCGCCGTGCTGGCCTTCTGGGCGGACGTGGTGTGGCTCGGGGTCGTGTGCGCGATCTTCGCGGTGGTCGCCGCGGTCGACCTGGTCGTCATCCAGCGCCGTCGTGCCGCCCGTCGCCGGGAGGAGCCGGGCGTGCGGCACTCACTGTTCGAGTGACAGGAGCAGGCCATGCCCATCGCCACCACCAACCCCGCCACCGGAGCGGTGCTCAAGACGTACGAGGCGATGTCGGACGAGCAGGTCGACGCGGCCATCGAGCGGGCCGACCTGGCGTACCGGCAGTTGCGCGGCACCACCGTGGGCCAGCGGGGCGCGTGGCTGGTCGCGGCCGCCGACCTGCTGGAGGCCGAGCGGGACGAGATCGCCCGGATCATGACCACGGAGATGGGCAAGACGTACGCGTCGGCGAAGGCCGAGGTGACCAAGTGCGCCACGGCCTGCCGCTTCTACGCCGCGAAGGCACCGGAGTTCCTCGCGGACTCACCGGCCGACGCGGCGGCGGTGAAGGCGACCCGGGCGTTCGTCCGGTACGAGCCGATCGGTCCGGTCCTCGCCGTCATGCCGTGGAACTTCCCGCTGTGGCAGGTGATGCGGTTCGCCGCGCCGGCCCTGATGGCCGGCAACACCGGCCTGCTGAAGCACGCCTCGAACGTGCCCCAGACGGCCCTGCTGATGGAGGACCTGTTCCGCCGGGCGGGCTTTCCCGAGGGCGCCTTCACCACGCTGCTGGTGGGGTCCGAGGCCGTCGAGAAGATCCTCGGCGACCCCCGGGTGCGGGCGGCGACGCTGACCGGCAGCGAGGGCGCCGGCCGCTCCATCGGGCAGATCGCCGGCCGCGAGTTGAAGAAGACCGTCCTGGAACTCGGCGGCAGTGACCCGTTCGTGGTGATGCCCTCGGCCGACGTGGACCGGGCCGCCGAGGTGGCCACCACGGCCCGCTGCCAGAACAACGGCCAGTCGTGCATCGCCGCGAAGCGGTTCATCGTGCACACCGACGTGTTCGACGCCTTCGCGGAGCGGTTCGCGGCGAACATGGCGGCCCTCCGGGTCGGCGACCCGATGGACGAGGGCACCGAC
Source organism: Micromonospora sp. NPDC049799 (assembly GCF_040656655.1). NCBI lineage: Bacteria > Bacillati > Actinomycetota > Actinomycetes > Micromonosporales > Micromonosporaceae > Micromonospora > Micromonospora sp. NPDC049799. The sequence goes on along the minus strand of NZ_JBFAMU010000314.1, from coordinate 2,362 downwards.
GTGGGGCCGCTGGCCAGCGAACGCGGGCGGGACGAGATCGACGCCCAGGTCCGCGACGCCGTCGACAAGGGCGCCACGGTGCTCTGCGGGGGCGCGAAGCCGGACGGGGAGGGCTGGTACTACCCGCCGACGGTGGTCACCGACCTGACCCCGGACATGCGGATGTGGACCGAGGAGGTCTTCGGGCCGGTCGCCGGCCTCTACCGGGTGTCGTCGTACGACGAGGCGATCGAGGTGGCCAACGGCACCGCCTTCGGTCTCGGCTCCAACGCGTGGACGCGGGACCCGGACGAACAGGAGCGGTTCGCCACCGATCTCGACGCCGGCAACGTCTTCATCAACGGGATGACCACGTCGTACCCGGAGCTGCCCTTCGGCGGCGTCAAGAACTCCGGGTACGGCCGGGAGCTGTCCGCCGTGGGCATGCGCGAGTTCTGCAACACCAAGACCGTGTGGGTGGGGGAGGGCGCCGCGTCGGCCGGCGCCGGCGCGCACGCCGAGTAGGCCGGGCCAGCTTTAGCCGGACACCGACCTGGGTACGGAGGGTGCCCATGACGGTGTTCGGCTTCCACGCCTCCCACGAGCAGATCCACCCGAGCCGCCTGCTGGAGGCGGTCGTCCACGCCGAACGGGCCGGGTTCCAGGCCGCCATGTCCTCGGACCACTTCTCGCCGTGGAGCGAGCGGCAGGGCCAGTCCGGGTTCGCCTGGTCGTGGCTCGGCGCGGCGCTCCAGGCCACCAACCTGCCGTTCGGCGTGGTCAACGCGCCCGGGCAGCGCTACCACCCGGCGATCATCGCCCAGGCCATCGGCACCCTCGGCGCGATGTACCCGGGCCGGTTCTGGGCCGCGCTGGGCACCGGCGAGGCGAGCAACGAGCACATCACCGGCGACGGCTGGCCGCGCAAGGACATCCGCAACGCCCGGCTGCGTGAGTGTGTGGACGTGATCCGCGCGCTGCTGGCCGGGGAGGAGGTCAACCACGACGGGCTGGTCCGGGTGGACCGGGCGAAGCTGTGGACCCGGCCGGAGCAGCCGCCGGCCCTGATCGGCGCGGCCGTCAGCGAGGCCACCGCCCGGTGGTGCGCCGAGTGGGCGGACGGGCTGATCACCGTCAACGCCCCGGTCGAGCACCTGCGGCGGATGGTCGACGCCTACCGGTCGGCGGGTGGGCGGGGGCCGCTGCACCTCCAGGTGCACGTCAGCTGGGCACCCGACCAGGCCGAGGCCGAGGCGGTCGCCTACGACCAGTGGCGCAGCAACGTCTTCGCGCCGCCGGTCTGCTGGGACCTGGAGATGGTCGAGCACTTCGACGTGGTCTCCGCCGACGTCCCGATGGGGAAGGTCACCGACGCCGTCAACGTCTCCGCCGACCTGGGCCGGCACGTCGGCTGGCTCGAGGAGTACGTGGCGCTGGGCTTCGACCAGATCGCCCTGCACCACGTCGGGCAGGAGCAGCGGGCCTTCATCGACGCGTTCGGCGCGGAGGTCCTGCCGAAACTCCGCGCCGCCGGCTGACCGGCCCGGCCCGCCCCGTCGGCCCCGCCCGCCGGAGCCCGCAGTTTCACGGAAAGAGTGGTCATTCCGCGCGGAATGACCACTCTTTCCCCGAAACTGCGGCGTGCGGGGGCGGGGTGTGGGTTACCGGCGGCGGGCGAGGACCTGGCCGGGCCACGGGTCGCGACCGGGGCGCTCCACGGTGAACGGCTCGGTGGCCGTGAAGCCCTGCCGCTCGTACCAGCGGACCAGCGCCCCGTCGTCGCCGGCGTAGCAGTCGACCCGCAGCAACGGCAGACCCCGGGCGCGGGCCAGGTCCGCGGCGTGCGTGAGCAGCCGCCCGCCGACCCCGCGTCCCGCGTACGCCCGGTCGGTGACCAGCAGGTTCACGTACAGCTCGGGTTCGGTCGCCGCCGGCACGTAGTCGGTGGCCGCGCCGACGACCAGCGCGCCCACCGGCCGGTCGCCGACCACCGCCAGCCACAGGCCACCACCGGTCGCCCACACGTCGGCCTGGGCGACCCGCCGGGGATCCTCCGACGCGGGCGTGGCGCCCCACTGGCCGGTGCGCCCCCGGGCCACCAGCCACGCGGTGGCGTCGTCGAGCAGGCGCAGGATCGTCTTCGCGTCGGCCGGACCACCGGGGCGCACGGTCATCTCGTCGGTCACGGTGCCGATCCTGCTACAGCCGCCACCGGCCGGTGCGCCAGGGCTTGCCTCACCAACACCGGCACGGCCAGGCCGGTTGCCGCGAACACCGCAGCCAGGGCCTCCAGGGCGCGCAGTCCGGCGAGTTCCTCAAGGTCATGCACGAGCTGCTGCTGGGCGAGCACGGCTTCTACGACCAGATCTTCACGTCGCTGCGC
>NZ_JBFAMU010000313.1:0-5822 GCF_040656655.1 Micromonospora sp. NPDC049799 | reverse complement strand
TTCGCGCAAGTCGCACAGCCGGGCATGAGCCGGTATGGTCCGGGCCTATGGGACATGTCAGGAGGGGGATCGCGGTCACCAGCAGGGCGAAGACGGCTGCTGCCAGGAGGGCCGGGACCAGGCCGAGGGCGGTGACGGTCCAGCCGCCGAGCAGCGCGCCGGCCGGGAGCCCGGCGAAGGCCAGGGAGCCGGACAGGCCGATGACCCGGGTCTGCAGATCCGCCGGCACCCGCTCGTACAGCGCCACGCCGAGCAGGGGGTTCACCACCGCGATGCCGATGCCGGACAGGAACGTCACGACGAGCACCAGCGGCAGGTCCTCGCTGAGTGCCAGCACCAGCAGTCGGGGCGCGCCGCTGACCGCCGCACCGACCGCGAAGGTCAGGTCGCGGCGCAGCCGCGCCCCGTACACGGTGAAGAGCAGGTTGCCCAGCAGCGCCCCGGCGGAGAACGCCCCGAGCACCAGGCCCAGCCCGGCGGGGGTGCCCAGCACGTCGGCCACCCAGAGGGGGATGTAGACGGCGATGCTGGCGTTCACCACCATGTTCAGCGCGGCGATGACCAGCAGCATCGTCAGCAGCGGCCGGTCCCGGCCGAGGTACCGGAAGCCGTCGCCGAGCGCCCGCAGGTACCCCTGCGGCTGGGCGGGAGCGCCGCCGGTCGCCGCCGGGGACCGGACCAGCAGCCCGATCAGCGCGGCGCACACCGCGAAGGTGGCCGCGTCGATGAGGATCGCCCAGGTCACGCCGAACCACCAGATGAGCAGGCCGCCCAGGCCGGCGCCGACGAGGGTGACCACCCGGCCCAGCCCGTCGTAGACCGAGGTGAGCCGGAGCAGCGGTACGTCCGCCGCCTGCGCCACCGGCCGGAACAGCACGTGCTTGACCCGGTCGCCGACGCCGCGCAGCGCCCCCACCACGGCGACCAGCGCCACCAGGGCGCCGAAGCCCAGCCACGGCGTGAGCGCCACCGCCACCATGAGCCCGGCGCTGCCCACGTCCGCCACGATCGAGGTGCGACGCAGCCCGATCCGGTCGGCCAGGGGGGTGCCCAGGGCGCTGGACAGCAGGTAGGGCAGCGTCTCGGCGGCGGCCACCACGCCCATCTTCACCGGGCTGCCGGTCGTCTCCAGCACCAGCCACGGGATGGCCACCACCGAGATCCGGCTGCCCAGGTTGGACAGGAGGTCGGCGCCGACCAGGGCGACCAGTTGGCGGCGGGGCGTCACGCCCGGCTGCCGATCGAGGCCGCCGGATGCTCGACGGCCGACGGGTGGTCGGCCGCGTACCGCGCGCGCAGCGCCCGCTTGTCCACCTTGTTCGAGCGGTTCAGCGGCAGCCGGTCGACGAACTCCACGCCGCCGGGGGCCCAGGTGTCGCTCAGGGTGGTGGTCACCAGGTCGATCAGCTCCGCGCCGGTCACCGTCGCGCCGGGGGCCGGCACCACATAGGCGTACGGCAGCTCGCCGGCCACCTCGTCGGGTACGCCGATCACCGTGGCGGCGCGGACCTGCGGGTGCCCGGCCAGCACGTCCTCGATGGGGCGGGAGTAGATCGGCCAGCTCCGCTGCCGGGTGAGGATGCGGTCCTGGAGGCGGTCGACCAGGTAGAGGTAGCCGTCGGAGTCGGTGTGCCCGATGTCGCGGGTCCGCACCCAGCCGTCGACCAGCGTCTCGGCGGTCAGCTCCGGCTGGCCGTGGTAGCCGGCGAAGCGCAGGCCGGTGTGCACCCACACCTCGCCGTCGACGTCCGGTGGCAGCACCGTGCCGTCCTCGGCGCGGATCTCGACGCGCACGTCGCCGTACGGCTTCCCGCAGGAGCGCAGCCGTTCCGGGTGCTCCGGGTCCTCGGTCAGCCCCGGCAGGGCGGTGATCACGACGGCCTCGCTCAGCCCGTACACGATGCGCAGCACCGGGCCGAAGCGCGCGACGGCCTGGCGCAGGCGGGCCGGCGCGGCGGGCCCGGCGCCCACGTTGAACATGAACATCGCGGAGAAGTCCGCGCCGTCCAGCGCCGGGTGGTCGAGCACCTCGTAGAGCATCGGCGGGGTGACGAACGTGGAGGTGATCCGCTCGGCGTCGACGGTGCGGATGAACGTCTCCGGGTCCCAGCCGTCGCGGGGGAACAGCACGCCGCCGGTGAACAGGTTGAACAGGGTGGTGATCTGGCCGCTGGCCAGCCACATCGGCGAGTACGACAGGTGCCGCAGCAGCGGGTACCCGGCGTCCCGGAAACTCGCGGCCAGCGCCAGGACCTGGGTGTAGAAGCTCTCCCGGTGGTGCACCAGCTTCGGGGTGCCGGTGGTGCCGGAGGTCTGCAGGAACGACTCCGGGGCCGGCGCCCCGACCGACGGGTCGACGTCGGCGGCCCCGGCGTCCTGCTCGGCGGCCCACCCGGTCAGGTCCGGGCCGGCCCCGCCCGCCCCGAGGCAGAACACCGGTACGCCGGGCAGGCCGGCGGCCAGGTCCGGACCCACGCTCGCCGGGTCCCGCGCGTCGTAGAGCAGGGCGTCGGGGCGGGCGAGCCGGACGAACTCGTCGACCTCCCGCCGGGAGGTGACCGGGGCGACCCACATCGTCCGGCAGCCCAGCAGGTGCAGGGCGAGCTGCACGAGCGACGCCTCCACCGGGTTGCCGAGCACGACCAGCACCCCGTCGCCCGGCCGTACGCCGTGCCGGCGCAGCATGGCGGCCAGCCCGCGTACCTCGGCGCGGACGTCGGCGTAGCTGAACCGGCGTCCCCCACCGACCAGGGCGTCCCGGTCGCCGAACTCCGCGAACAGCTCCAACGCCCGGTGCACGTAGCTCGTCCGGCGTGCGGGTCGGTCGGTCATCGGCGCGGCTCCCCCCATCGGCGACAGCGGCCTCCGGGCGGCTCCGGGGACCGGCACGGCAGGTCCCGGTGTCCCCGGCGACCGTGCCGCCGACTGCGAGCGTAGGCAGGAGGGGCCGACGCGGCACAGGGCCGAACGGTGCCCACGCCGACCCGGAGGACATTTGATCACGTCGATCAGGTCGATTGACGCCCGTCATCGGCGGCGATTAGTTTCCGGTCCATCGCCCAGGTGAGTGCCGTCAGCGGACGGGACCCTGGGCTGCCCACGATGGAGGTTCAATGTCGACCCCGAAGAGATGGCACGTCGTCGCCACCGCGGCGATCCTGCTGGTAACGGGCACCCCGGCCGTGGTGGCGAGCGCCGGCCCTTCCGACACCGACCGGCGTGACCGGACAACCTGGGCGGCGACCTGGGCGACGGCGGTCACCCGGGGCAACGCGACCGGCCTGACCAACACCGGCCTGAACAACCAGAGCGTCCGGATGGTCGTCCACACCACGGTCGGCGGCCCGGTGCTGCGGGTGCGGCTCAGCAACATGTACGGCGAGCAGGCGGTCCGGGTGGGCCGCGCGACGATCGCCCGGCCGAACACCGCGACCGCCGACGACCTGTCCGACATCGATCCGGCGACGCTGCGCGAGCTGAGCTTCGGCGGCGCCGCCTCGGCCACCATGAACCGGGGCGCGGAACTGCTCAGCGACCCGCTGGACTTCCCCGTCGCCGACCAGTCCGACCTGGTGCTCACCGTGCACTTCCCGACGCCGACGGGCCCGGTGACCTTCCACGGCCAGTCCCGGCAGACCAACTTCATCGGCGCCACGGACCTCACCTCCGCCGCCGACGGCGCCGGGTTCACCATCCGTCCCAACTGCTGCTGGTTCTTCCTGTCCGGGATCGACGTGCAGCGTCGGCACAGCCCCGGCTCGGTGGTGGTCTTCGGCGACTCCATCGCCGACGGCAACGGCAGCACCGTCAACGCCAACAGGCGCTGGCCGGACCTGCTCGCCGACCGGCTCATCGACGCCCGCCCGGACGTACGCACCCCGGGTGTGCTGAACGCCAGCCTGGCCGGCAACCGCCTCAACCACGAGGGCCCGGAGCCCGGCGCGGGCGACTTCCCCGGCTACAACGAACTCGGCCCGAACGCCCTGGCACGGCTCGACGAGGACGTGTTCTCCCAGACCGACGCCCGGACGGTGGTGACCCACCTGGGGATCAACGACATCTGGATGTCGAACGACTCCGCCGACGCGATCATCGCCTCGCTGCGGCAGGTCAACCAGCAGGTCCAGGCGCGTGGCCTGCGCAGCCTGGTCGCCACGCTCACCCCGTACGAGGGGCACGGCAAGCCCGGCGTGTGGACGCCGGAGAAGGACGCCACCCGGCAGGCGGTGAACGCCTGGCTGCGTGGTGAGGGCGCCGCCGAGTTCGACGGGCTCCTCGACTTCGACGCGGTGCTGCGCGACCCGTCGCAGCCCAGCCGGCTGCTGCCCGCGTACGACTCGGGGGACCACATCCACCCGAACGACGCCGGCAACCAGGCCATGGCGGACGCCGTGCCGCTGCGCCTGCTCGGTCTGTGACATCCGGTGCGGGCGGCGGGTGACCCCCCCCCCCCCCCCACCACCGATTCCTGGGGAGACCGACGATGACCGACGTTGCACAGGTGCTGACCCGTCTCTACAGCGACAAGGGCCGGCAGAATCCGTATCCCTGCTACGCCGACCTGCATCGGCTGGGCCCGGTCAGCCCGGTGCCCGCCCGCGCCGAGCACCGCGCCGTCGCCGCGGTCGCCGTCGGATACGACCTCGTCGACGGCCTCCTGCGGGATCCGGAGTGGTACAAGCAACCGCCGCCCGGCTGGCAGGACCAGGAGGTGCTGCGCACGCTGCAGACCTCGATGATGTTCGTCAACCCGCCCGACCACACCCGGATGCGCGGGGTGTTCGCGAAGACCTTCACCCCGCGCCGGCTGGGCGCCCTGGAGCCGGTCGTGCACCGCGTGGTCGACGGCCTGCTGGACCGGATGGCCGACGCCGGCGGGACCGAGGTCGACTTCGTCGCGGAGTTCGCGTACCCGATGCCCGCCCTGGTGATGGCGGAGTTCATCGGCATTCCCGCCGGTGAGCTGGACTTCTACCGTCATCGGGTGGAGCGGATCGACGAGTTCCTCGACGTGGCCGGCAAGACCCCGGAGCGCCTGGCCGCCGCCAACACCGCCGCCGCCGAGCTGCGCGCCTTCTACCGTGACCTGCTGGCCCACCGCCGCCGCACCCCCGGCGAGGACCTGATCAGCGCCCTGGTCGAGGCGGTCGACGCCGGCGACGTGGCGCTGACCGAGGACGAGCTGGTCAGCAACCTCGTGGTGCTGTTCAACGCCGCCTTCGTCACCACCGTCTACATGTTCAGCAATGGCCTGCCGCTGTTGCTGGACCATCCCGAGGTGGCAGCCGCGCTGCCCGCCGACGAGGCGCTGACCCGGGGTGCCGTCGACGAGATCCTGCGGCTGGAGGCGCCGGTCCACTTCCTGGCCCGCGCCGCGCCCCGGGACACCGACCTCGGCGGGGTGCCCGTCGGCCGGGACGAGAACGTCCTGCTGATGATCGCCGGCGCCAACCGCGACCCGGCCCGGTTCGCTGACCCGGACCGCTTCGACCCTCGGCGCAGCGGTTCGCCGTCGCTGGCGTTCGGCGCCGGCCCCCACTACTGCATCGGGGCCGCGGTCTCCCGCCTGGAGGGACGCCTCGCACTGCCCCGGCTGCTGGCCCGCTTCCCCGGGCTGGCGATCTCCGAGCCGCCCGTGTACAGCGGCAGCCTCTTCCTGCGCGGCGTCGACAAACTGCTGGTCAGCACCGGTGCGAAGGAGAACTCGTGACCCTCCACCCGCAGGCGGCGGCGTACCGGGCCGCCCGTGCGGCGGCCGGCACCCCGCCGCTGTACACCCAGACCCTGGCGCAGGCCCGCGCCGCCGACCTCGCCGCGATCCG
>NZ_JBFAMU010000312.1:0-5859 GCF_040656655.1 Micromonospora sp. NPDC049799 | reverse complement strand
GCGCAGTGCTCCGCTGGGGCGCTGAACGCGCTGTACAAGGCGTACGGCGGTAACCCGGCTGGTATCGCCGAGGACATCATCCGCTGACCACCGCCTGCCGCCAGGCCCTCGTCGCCGCCTGCAACGCCCCGCTGCGCCCGTAGGGCCGCCGACGGCGAGGAGACCGTCCGCGTACCTCCGACCGGAGGGTGGCGGGCGGACGGCCCGGCGGCCGCCGCGACGGCCGACCGGTCAGATCTCGTCGATCAGGTCGGCGACCGACTCGACGATCCGCGACGGCCGGTACGGGTAGCGCTCCGCCTCGGTGCGGCTGCTGATGCCGGTGAGCACCAGGATCGTCTCCAGGCCCGCCTCCAGACCGCAGAGGATGTCGGTGTCCATCCGGTCGCCGATCATCGCGGTCGTCTCGGAGTGGGCGTTGATCGTGTTGAGCGCCGAGCGCATCATCATCGGGTTCGGCTTGCCGACGAAGTACGGCTCGACGCCGGTCGCCTTGGAGATCATCGCGGCGACCGAACCGGCCGCGGGCAGGGCGCCCTCCACCGACGGCCCCGTCACGTCGGGGTTGGTGCAGATGAACCGCGCCCCGTCGTTGATCAGCCGGACGGCCTTGGTGATCGCCTCGAAGCTGTAGGTGCGGGTCTCCCCCAGCACCACGTAGTCCGGCGCGAAGTCGGTCAGCACGTACCCGACCGCGTGCAGCGCGGTGGTCAGCCCCGCCTCCCCGATGACGTACGCGGTGCCGCCCGGCCGCTGGTCGGCCAGGAACTGGGCGGTGGCCAGGGCGGAGGACCAGATGGCCGTCTCCGGCACGTCCAGCCCCATCCGGGCCAGCCGGGCCTGGAGGTCCCGGGGCGTGTAGATGGAGTTGTTCGTCAGCACCAGGAAGGGCTTGCCGGAGGTACGCAGCCGGGTGACGAACTCCGGCGCTCCGGGCACGGGCTGGCCCTCGTGGACGAGAACGCCGTCCATGTCGGTCAGCCAGCTCTCGACGGGCTTGCGGTCAAGCATGTGTCGTCCCAGGGGGTGTCGGGGCGGCGGTCAGGAGGGCCGGCGGGCCGGTACGCAACAGACCGTGGGGCAGGTGTCCCACATCGGCAGCTCGCCGAGGCGACGGCGCAGGGTCACGCCGTCCGGGTTGATCCGCTCCCGGACCAGCTCCCGGACCATTGTGACGAAGCGCGGGTCGGTGCCCGGCGTGCCGGCCCGGACGAAGTCCAGGCCGAGCTGCTTGGCGGTGTCCAGCGCCTCGGTGTCCAGGTCCCACACCACCTCGAGATGGTCGGAGACGAAGCCGATCGGGCTGACCACGACGCTGGTGACGCCCTGCTCGGCGAGCGCGGCGAGGTGGTCGTTGACGTCCGGCTCCAGCCACGGCACCTGCGGCGGGCCGGACCGGCTCTGCCAGACCAGGTCGTACGGCAGGTGGGGGGCGGACGCGGCGTGCACCAGCCGGGCGGTCTCGGCGAGCTGTGCCGTGTACCGGTTGCCGTGCGGGCCGGCGTTCGCGTCCATCGAGTTGGGGACCGAGTGGGCGGTGAAGACCAGTCGCGTGGTGGACAGCTTCGCCGGGTCGAGCTGCGCGAGCGCGGCCCGCACCGCGTCGGCGTGCGGCTCGACGAAGCCAGGGTGGTCCCAGAACTGGCGCAGCTTGTCGATCATCGGGGCGTCCGCGCCGACGGCGGCCCGGGCGGCGGCGATGTCCTCCTGGTACTGCCGGCAGGACGAGTAGCCGCCGAGCGCGCTGGTGACGAACGCCAGAGCGTGCCGTACGCCGTCGTCGCGCATCTGCGCCACGGTGTCGGCGAGCATCGGGTGCCAGTTCCGGTTGCCCCAGTACACCGGCAGGTCGATGCCGTTGGCGGCGAAGTCCTCCCGGATCGCGGCCAGCAGCTCCCGGCACTGCTGGTTGATCGGGGAGACCCCGCCGAAGTGCTGGTAGTGCTCCGCGACCTCCGCCAGCCGCTCCGGAGGCACGCCGCGGCCCCGGGTCACGTTCTGCAGGAAGGGCATCACGTCCTCGGGCCGTTCGGGCCCGCCGAAGGAAACCAGCACCACCGCGTCGTACGCCATGGTCCCATTCTCGCCCCCGCCGATCACGGCGCGGCGACGCCCCCTGCTCCTCGCTGTCAAAAGGGGCCCCTTCCTCCACCGGAGGCGTTACGAAGGGGCCCTTGCGAACAGGCCGGCGGCGCATGCTGCGCCGGAGCGCCCCCGGCCCGTTCGGCCTTACACCTCAGGCGCCGATGGCGTGGTACCCGCCGTCGACGTGCACGATCTCGCCGGTCGTGGCCGGGAACCAGTCGGACAGGAGCGCCAGGCAGGCCCGGGCGGCCGGCTCCTGGTCGGTCAGGTTCCAGCCCAGCGGGGCCCGTTGGGTCCAGGCGTCCTCGAACTGGTCGAAGCCGGGGATCGACTTGGCGGCGATGGTGCGCAGCGGCCCGGCGGCGACCAGGTTGCTGCGGATGCCCTGCTTGCCCAGGTGCAGCGCGAGGTAGCGGGACGCGGACTCCAGGCCGGCCTTGGCCACGCCCATCCAGTCGTAGACCGGCCAGGCCTTCGTGGCGTCGAACGTCAGGCCGACCACCGCGCCACCGGGGGACATCAGCGGCAGGGACGCCATGGCCAGGGAGGTGTAGGAGTACGTCGAGACCTGCAGGGCGGTGGCGACGTCCGACCAGGGGGCGTCGAGGAAACCGCCACCCAGGCAGCTCTGCGGGGCGAAGCCGATCGAGTGGACCACGCCGTCGAGGCCGTCGACGTGCTCGCGGACCTTGTCGGCCAGCCCGGCCAGGTGCTCCGCGTTGGTCACGTCCAGCTCGATGACCGGGGCGGGCTCGGGCAGCCGCTTGGCGATCCGCTCGACCAGGGAGAGCCGGCCGTAGCCGGTGAGCACGACCTGCGCGCCGTTCTCCTGGGCGAGCTTCGCCACCGAGAAGGCGATCGAGGCGTCGGTGATGACGCCGGTGACCAGCAGCCGCTTACCGGCGAGCAGTCCTGACATGTGTTGACCTTCCTCCGTGCTTGCTCAGCTCAGTGACCCATGCCCAGGCCGCCGTCGACCGGGATGACCGCGCCCGACACGTAACCGGCGGTGTCCCCGGCAAGCCAGGTGACCACTCCGGCCACCTCCTCCGGGGTGGCGAACCGGCCGGCCGGGATGGCCTTGCGGTACTCCGCCTTGCGGTCCTCGGGCAGCGCGGCGGTCATGTCGGTGTCGATGAAGCCGGGCGCGACCACGTTGGCGGTGATGTTGCGCGAGCCCAGCTCCCGGGTGATCGAGCGGGCCACGCCGACCAGCCCCGCCTTACTGGCGGCGTAGTTGACCTGACCCGGGCCGCCGTAGAGGCCGACCACCGAGGAGATGAAGATCATCCGGCCCCACTTCGCGCGGAGCATCTTGCCCGACGCCCGCTTGGCGCAGCGGAACGAGCCGGTGAGGTTGGTGTCCAGCACCCGGGTGAACTGCTCCTCGCTCATCCGCATGAGCAGCGTGTCGTCGGTGATGCCGGCGTTGGCGACCAGCACCTCGACCGGCCCCAGCTCCGCCTCGATGGCGGTGAAGGCGGCGTCGACCGAATCGGCGTCGGTCACGTCACAGCGCACCCCGAACAGCCCCTCGGGCGCGTCACCACTGCGGTGCGTCACCGCCACCCGGTCGCCCTGCTTGGCGAAGGCCTGCGCGATGGCCAGGCCGATTCCCCGGTTGCCCCCGGTCACCAGCACGGTACGGGCCACGGCTCCCCCTCTTGCTCAGCTGATCTCGCGTCGCGTCGGAGCCTAGGCGTTACCGGTAGGTAAGCGCTAACGGCTGATCCATGCGGGCCGGCCCCCTCGACCCGGGGAGGGCCGGCGCCGCCGTCGGTCCCGGCTCGTCCAACCGGTCGGCCGAGTGCGGGGACAGGCATCGGCCGGTGTACGATGATCGGGTTTGCGGGCCTAAGGTGCCCGCGTTCCGGGCCCCGCCGACCGCAGGAGGTGATCGCTGTGCGAGATAGCGATCCTCCCAGTCGTGGCCGGGCCGTCCGTCAGTCCCGCTGAGCCACGACTCAGCAGGTGAACTGACCCCGACTCCGCTCCCCCGCACCGCCCACCCGTCCGGCCGCTCGGCCGGGCCGGTCCGTGTGTGCCACCCGGAGCAGCCCGGTCACGACTTCGTGTGCGCGTCCTGATCAGCCCCTGCGGCCCGCCCACCCCGCCCGGCGGACCGTCCAGTCGCCACCCGGAGCCGTCCATGAGCCGCTACGTCGCCCCGCTGGGCTTCACCCTCGCCGCCGTCTGGGTGGCCGTGCTCTTCGTCCTGGCCGGCGGCGGTCACTGACCACCGCCGGCGCCGCCGCCGACCCCGCCGCTCGCGGGGTCGGCGGGATCAGAGCATCCGGGACGACCACAGGAGACTGAGCGCGCCGGCGCAGAGCGCCAACAGCAGCGCCACCCCCGCGTACCACTGGGTGACCTCCCGCGGTTCGGTGCGGAAGCCGATCGAGCTGCCCATGTCCTGGTACACCTGCTTCAGCTCGGTCACCGAGGCCGCCTCGTAGAAGTAGCCCTCGGTGGCCTCCGCCAGGTCGGCCAGGGCCAGCCGGTCCACCGGCACGCGTTGCAGCTGGCCGCCGATGTCCACCTGACCCGAGTCGGTGCCGAACGCGATGGTGGAGACCGGTACGTTCGCGGCCTGCGCGGCGGCGGCCGCCTCCTCCACGGAGCGGCCGGACGTGCGGTAGCCGTCGGAGAGCAGCACGATCCGCGCGGGCGGGACGCCGGCCGCCCCGTCGGCGGGCACCGACCGGATCGCCTCCAGGCAGGTGAAAACCGCCTCGCCGGTCGCCGTGGCCTCGGCCAGCACCAGCCCGTCGATGGCGGCGACCACCGCCTCCCGGTCCTTGCTGGGCGACACCAGCACGTTCGCGGCCTTGGCGAACGAGACCAGCCCGAGGTTGTAGCTCTCCGGCAGCTCGCCGACGAACTGTTTGGCCGCCTCCTGGGCCGCCTCCAGCCGGTTCGGCGCCACGTCGTCGGCCTGCATGGACAGCGACACGTCGATGGCGAGCATCACGGTCGCCCGTTCCAGCGGCTCCCGGGTGTCCACGGCCGGCCGGGCCAGTGCGGTGGCGAGCACCAGCAGGCAGAGCAGGAACGCCGTCGCCGGGACGTGCCGCCGCCAGCCCAGTCCCTTCGGCGCGAGCGTACGCAGCAGGTCCACATTGGTGAACCGCATCGCGTACGCCCGCCGGTGCAGCTGCCGCCAGACGTAGAACGCGGCGAGCGCGAGCACCGGCAGCACGGCCAGCAACCACCACGGTTGCAGAAATCGGATCATCGTGTCGTCCCTCGGGTGCGGGCGTGCCGCTGCGCGGCCACGAAGCGCACCATGTCCAGCAGCCAGTCACGGTCGGTACGCAGTCGCAGGTGCGCGGCACCGGCACCGCGCAGGGCGGCGGAGATCTCCGCCCGCTGGGCGGCGGCCGCCTCGGCGTAGCGCTGCCGCAGGCGCGGGTCGGCGGTCTGCACCTCGTGCAGTTCGCCGGTCTCCGGGTCGACGACCGGGAGCACCCCGACGTCGGGCAGGTCCAGCTCGCGGGGGTCCACCACCTCGATGGCCAGCACGTCGTGCCGGACCCGCAGCTTGCGCAGCGGCCGGGCCCACTGCGGCACCGGCGCGAGGAAGTCGGAGATCACCACCGCCACACCGCGCCGCCGGGGTGGCCGGTTCAGCATGTCGACCAGCGCACCGAGATCGCTGCGTCCGGGGCGGATCTCGGTGCCGGCGATGGCCCGCATCAGGCCGTGCGCCTCCTTGCGGCCGGCACGGGCCGGCAGCCGGGTCAGCACGCCCGCTCCGGTCGCCGGCCCGGGCGT
>NZ_JBFAMU010000311.1:0-5871 GCF_040656655.1 Micromonospora sp. NPDC049799 | reverse complement strand
GCCGCGCTGGCCGGGGCGCTGCACACGGCCGCCGGGGTACGCACCGCCCGCAAGGCCGCCGACCCGGTCCGCCTCCAGGTGGACCCGCTCACCCTGTTCTGAGCGGTGTCGGCGGCCCGCCGCCGGGGTAGGGCAGGACAGGCGGGCCGGAACCGGGCGGCCGGTGTCGCGGTGCGTGACCGTCGCACCCCGTGTGCGGGAGGACGCTCCTCCCCGGGTGGTAGCATCGCCCGTCATGCCCGGGGCGTACGACCGAAACAGCCGGTGATCAGGGGTGGACCAGTCGTGACCGTTCGTCAATCGATCGTCTTCAACGGCGACCTCGGCAGCGGCAAGAGCACCGTTTCCGTGGAGATCGCCAAGCGGCTGGGCCTGCGCCGCGTGAGCGTCGGCGACCTCTACCGCCAGATGGCGCAGGAGCGGCAGATGACCGCTCTCCAGCTCAACCTGCACGCCGAGCTGGACCAGGCCGTCGACGGGTACGTCGACCAGCTCCAGCGGGACATCGCCGCGTCCGGCGAGTCGCTGGTCATGGACTCCCGGCTGGCCTGGCACTTCTTCACCGACGCGCTCAAGGTGCACATGATCACCGAGCCGGGCGAGGCGGCCCGCCGGGCGCTGCTGCGCCCCTCCGGGCCGGCCGAGAGCTACACCTCGCTGGAGGAGGCGAAGGCCAAGCTCCGGGAGCGCAGTGACAGCGAGCGCAACCGGTTCATCCTCCGGTACGGGGTGGACAAGGCCCGTCTGCGCAACTACGACCTGGTCTGCGACAGCACCCGCGCCACCCCCGCCGAGGTGATCACGCACATCATCGACGCGTACGAGGGTCGGCTCGGCGCGGACGTGCTGCGCGACAGCCCGCCGCTGCTGCTGCTCGACCCGGCCCGGGTGTACCCGACCGAGGACGTCTCGGCCCTGCGCGACCTGTGGGACACCGGCTTCGTCGGCGAGGTGGCCACCGCCGGCGACGAGGCGCTGAAGCCGTTGAAGATCGGCTACACCGGTGAGTACTTCTTCCTGGTGGACGGCCACCGCCGGCTCAGCGCCGCGCTCCAGAGCGGGTTCCACCTGGTGCCCGCCCTGCTGGTCGCCGAGGTGGACGAGCCGGTGGTCGGCGGGATGAGCGCGGTGGACTACTTCGCCGCCCAGGTCCGCCCCGGCCTCATCCACGACTGGGAGGCCGCCCACTCCATCACGCTGCCGCTGCCCGAGCACGCCCTGCTCGCCGCCGGCGACGCGGTTCTGGCCGGGGAGCCGGGCGCCGGCGCCTGAGCCGTCCGTCCGCACCGCCCTCCGGCCAGCCCGGTCCACCCTCCGGGTGCCGGTCCGACCCGCGCACGCTCTCGCCGCGCGGGGTCGCACGGCGTGCGGTCGGCGCGCATGATGGAGCCTCCCGACCCGATCGACGCGGGAGGCCGCTCATGGACGCCGCCGAGGCACTGACGCTGCTCATGTCGCCCGAGGGACGGGTCGACCCCTATCCGACGTACGAGCGGCTGCGCGCGTACGGGCCGGTGGTGCAGGCGGGGCCGGTCTTCTACGTGGTCACCGGCCACGCCGAGGCCGACGCGATCCTCCGGGACCCGGGGTTCGGGGTGCTCGACGACGCGTTGCGCGACCAGTTCCTGCCCGGCTGGCGGGAGAGCCCGGCGGTGGCGTCGATCTCCCGGTCGATGCTGCGCACCAACCCGCCCGACCACAGCCGGATGCGTCGGCTGGCGTCCGGGGCGTTCACCCCGCGCCGGATCGGGGCGATGCGGGACGTGGTGGAGGCGCAGGCCAACGACCTCGTCGACGCGATGGTCGCGCGCGCCGCCGCCGGCGAGCCGGTCGACTTCATGTCCGAGTTCGCGTACCCGCTGCCGGTGGGAGTGATCTGTGCGCTGCTCGGCGTCCCGGCGGAGGACCGGCCGCTGTTCCGTCGCTGGGCCGGCGACCTCACCGGCGTGCTGGAGCCGGAGATCACCGCCGAGGAGCTGGCCGTCGCCGACCGGGGCGCCACCGAGCTGCGTGACTACTTCGGCGAGCTGATCGCCGCCCGCCGCCGGGCACCCGCCGACGACCTGACCACCGCCCTGGTGCAGGTCCACGACACCGACGGGGACCGGCTCTCCGGCGACGAGCTGCTGGCCAACCTGGTGGTGCTGCTGGTCGCCGGCTTCGAGACCACCACCAACCTGCTCGGCAACGGCCTCGTCGTGCTGCTCGACCACCCCCGCGAGGCCGCCACGCTGCGCGACCGGCCGGACCTCGCCCCGGCGTACGTCGACGAACTGCTCCGCTTCGACTCCCCGGTGCAGCTGACGACCCGGGTCAGCGGCGTCGCCACCCAGTACGGCGACGTCGACGTGCCCGCCGGGAGCTGGGCGCTGCTGCTGCTCGGCGCGGCCAACCGGGACCCCCGGCGCTACCCCGAGCCGGAGCGTTTCGACCCGTGGCGACCGCAGGTCCACCCGCTGTCGTTCGGTGCCGGCCCGCACTACTGCCTCGGCGCCGGCCTGGCCCGGCTGGAGGCCCAGGTCGCCTTCCCACTGCTGTTGCGCCGGCTGCCCGGCCTGGCGCTGGCCGGCACGCCCCGGCACCGGACCCGCCTCACTCTGCGCGGCTACGACACCCTCCCGGTGACCATCGACGCGGAGGCGGCGGCCCCCCATCGTGGTACGCCGGCCGGAGCGGCCCGGCACACTCCGTAGACTGGTACGGCCCAGCTCGTCCCGCCCACGAAGGAGCCACCCCGAGTGACCGTCCAGCCCATCCGTCTGTTCGGGGATCCGGTGCTGCGCACGCCGGCCGATCCGGTGGTCGACTTCGACGCCGAGCTGCGTCGGCTCATCGCCGACCTCACCGACACGATGCGCGAGCAGAACGGGGCCGGTCTCGCGGCGCCGCAGCTCGGAGTGGGCCTGCGCGTGTTCACCTTCGACGTCGACGACGTGCTCGGCCACCTGGTCAACCCGGTGCTGGAGTTTCCCGACTCCGAGGAGCAGGACGGCCCCGAGGGGTGCCTGTCCATCCCCGGGCTCTACTTCGACACCAAGCGCCGCCAGAACGTGATCGCCAAGGGCTACAACGGCTACGGCGACCCGCTGCAGATCGTCGGCACCGGCCTGATGGCGCGCTGCGTGCAGCACGAGACGGACCACCTCGACGGCGTGCTCTTCGTCGACCGGCTCGACCCGGCCGGCCGCAAGGAGGCGATGAAGGCGATCCGCCAGGCGGACTGGTACGACCCGGCCGCCCCGCCGACGGTCAAGCTCAACCCGCACGCCTCCAGCAGTCCCTTCGGTCTGGGTCGGTGAAGCGGTGCGCGTGATCTTCGCCGGCACCCCGGCCGTCGCCGTCCCCGCCCTGGCCGCCGTCGCCGCCTCCGGGCACGAGCTGCTGGCGGTGGTGACCCGCCCCGACGCCCCGGCCGGCCGTGGCCGTGGCCTGTCCCGTTCCCCGGTCGGCGCGTGGGCCGACGAGCACGGGGTCGAGGTGCTCACCCCGGCCCGGCCCCGGGAGCCGGAGTTCCTGGCCCGCCTGCGCGAGCTGGCACCGGACTGCGTGCCGGTGGTCGCCTACGGCGCCCTGGTGCCGCCGGCCGCGCTGGAGATCCCCCGGCACGGGTGGATCAACCTGCACTTCTCGCTGCTGCCGGCCTGGCGCGGCGCCGCCCCGGTGCAGCACGCGGTGCTGCACGGCGACGAGGTGACCGGCGCCAGTGTCTTCCAGTTGGAGGAGGGGCTGGACACCGGCCCGGTCTTCGGCACCCTGACCGACGAGATCCGCCCCGGCGACACCTCCGGTGACCTGCTGGAACGGCTGGCCGAGTCCGGTGCCGGCCTGCTGGTCGCCGTCCTCGACGCGATCGGGGCTGGCACCGCCCGCGCCGAGCCGCAGCCAGCGGACGGCGTGTCCCTGGCGCCGAAGCTGACCGTGGAGGACGCCCGGGTCCGCTGGACCGACCCGGCCTTCGCGGTGGACCGCCGGGTCCGCGCCTGCACCCCCGCGCCCGGCCCGTGGACGACGTTCCGGGGGGAGCGGGTCAAGCTGGGCCCCGTCGACCCGGTGCCGGACGGCCCGGAGCTGAAGCCCGGTGAGCTGCTGGTGGAGAAGGCCCGGGTGCTGGTCGGCACGGCCACCACCCCCGTGCGCCTCGGCGAGGTGCGCGCGGCCGGCAAGCGGGCCATGCCGGCGACGGACTGGGCGCGCGGCGCCCGGGTCACCGCTGGCGAGGACCTCGCGTGACCGGGCCGTCGCAGGACCGGGAGGAGCGCCACTCCGCCGAGGGCGGGCGCGGTTCCTCCGGCTCGGGTGGGCGTGGCTTCTCCGGCTCGGGTGGGCGTGGTTTCTCCGGTTCCGGTGGGCGCGGCGAGGCCGCGTCGGATCGCGGACGTCCCTCGGGCGGTGCGCGCGGCGGCCCGCGCGGCGCGGACCGGCGTGACGGCGCCCGGCGGCCGGTGCGGCCCGCCGTGGACCTGCCCCGCCACGTCGCGTACGAGGCGATCGCGGCCGTGCACCGGGACGACGCGTACGCCAACCTGGTGCTCCCGGCGATCCTGCGGGACGCCGGACTCTACGGCCGGGACGCCGCGTTCGCCACCGAGCTGACCTACGGCACGCTGCGGCACCTCGGCACGCTGGACGCGATCCTGTCCGACGCCGCCGGCCGGGACGTGCAGCGCATCGACCCGCCGGTCCGGGACGCACTGCGGATCGGGGCGTACCAGCTGCTGCACACCCGGGTGCCGGCGCACGCCGCGGTGTCGTCCACGGTGGACCTGGTGAAGTCGGTGGGCCCGGGCGCGACCGGGTTCGCCAACGCCGTGATGCGCGAGGTGGCCGGCCGGGACTCCGACGCGTGGGTGGCGAAGCTGGCCCCGCCGATGGAGACCGACCCGGTCGGACACCTGGCCCTCGCGTACAGCCATCCGCAGTGGATCGTGCGGGCCTTCGCCGAGGCGCTCGGCGGCGACCTGGGGGAGACCGCCCGGCTGCTCATCGAGGACAACGAGCGTCCGCCGGTGCACCTGTGCGCCCGGCCTGGCCTCGCCGACCCGGTGGAACTGGCCGACGAGGTCGGCGGCGCACCCGGCGCGTTCTCCCCGTACGCGGTCTATCTCGGCGGCGGCGCTCCCGGCGACCTGCCGGCGCTGGCCCAGGGGCGCGCGCACGTGCAGGACGAGGGTTCCCAGCTGGTGGCCAACGCTCTCGCGGTGGCCCCGCTGGACGGGCCGGACGGCCGCTGGCTGGACCTGTGCGCCGGCCCGGGCGGAAAGTCCGGCCTGCTCGGCGCCCTGGCGGCGCAGCGCGGGGCGCGGCTCACGGCGGTGGAGGTGTCCGAGCACCGGGCCCGACTGGTCTCCCAGGCCACCCGGGACCTGCCGGTCACGGTGCTCAACGTCGACGGCCGGACGGTCGGCGCCGACCCGGAGCTGCCCGAGGAGCACTTCGACCGGGTGCTGGTCGACGCGCCGTGCACCGGGCTGGGCTCGCTGCGCCGGCGACCGGAGTCGCGCTGGCGACGCCAGCCGTCGGATCTGCCGCCGCTGACCCGGTTGCAGCGGGAACTGCTGGCCGCGGCGCTGCGGGCGGTCCGCCCCGGCGGCCTGGTGGCGTACGTGACCTGCTCCCCGCACACCGTGGAGACGCACGTGACGGTGACCGAGTCGGCCCGCCGCTCGGGGGTGCCGGTCGACTTCGTCGACGCCCGGCCCCTGCTGCCCGCCGGAATGCCCGGCCTCGGTGACGGGCCGACGGTTCAGCTCTGGCCGCACCGGCACGGCACCGACGCCATGCCCAGGGCGCGCAGCAGGTCGTACGTGGTGTCGCGGACGGTGGCCATTGTCTTCAGACGTTATCGCCGCTCAGGCGTCCCCCTCGGCGTTT
>NZ_JBFAMU010000310.1:0-5908 GCF_040656655.1 Micromonospora sp. NPDC049799 | reverse complement strand
GCCGGCGTTCGGCGCCATGATGATCGATGTCGTCCCGGAGAAGGACCGGCTGCGCGCGTTCTCGCTGAACTACTGGGCGACCTCGTCGTCGAGGTCGTGCCAGCGCCGCCGCCAGTCCTCGACGTCGCCCCCGCAGGCCCCGACGTACGCGAGCACCACCTCCAGGGTCGGCTTCCGCAGCCCGTTCGCGGCCTCCGACAGCGTCGTCGCGCTGTAGCCGGCCGCACGGGCCAGCACGCGGTAGGTGGGGTTGCCCGCCTCGACCCGCACCTTGCGCAGGTCGTAGGCGAACGCCTGAAGGGGGCCGGCACCCGGGTCCACCGGTCGTTCCTGACGGGCCACGCTGACGGTACTCCTCACGCTCCGAGCCGAATCCATCATGGAGTGTCACGTCGCATCCTCCCGAATGGATCAAGGGTCCGTTCAGGTGGCCCCCACCCCGGGCGCCACACGCCTGTCCGGAGTTGATTGATCGCCTGGTCGGAGTGGCCCGACCAATCAACGCGGCGACTACAACAGCGGTGGGACGACACAGGGCCGGCGGTCGGACGTCCCGTCCCCACCCCGGGACACGGCGACGACGCCGGGTCCGGGGACGCGAACCACACCGGTTCCCCGCCGGCCCGGAACACCACTGCCAGGAGGGCAGACATGCGCACCATCGGAAGCCGGATCGGCGCACTCACCGCAGGAGTGCTCCTCAGCGGCTCGCTCGCCGTCGCGGCCACACCGGCATCGGCGTCGGCATCGGAGGCACCGCGGGCCGACGCCGCGCCCGTCCGGACCGCCTCCGCGCCGGTCGGGTCGCTCGCGATCCAGGGCTGCGCCATCACGCCGTACAAGGTCACCACGCGGGGACCGATCAAGGGCAAGGTGAAGACGGTCAACTGCTCGGGCTGGCAGGTCTGGTACGGCATGCAGGTCCACCGCTGGCACGGCTGGACCCGGATCGCCGGCCGCGACGCCTTCGCGGGCTCGTCGGGCACGAAGGAGTACACCGTCAAGGCCTGCAAGTTGGGCACCTTCAACTACCGGATGTACGTGGGCCGCAACGGCGGCTTCCCGCGCGCCGTCCAGATCAGGAACAGCGGATCCGTCCGCCGCTCCTGCTGACCACGTACGCCGGAACCGGGCGCCCGCCCCGACACGACTGGGGGCGGGGCGGGCGCCCACCGCCCCAGGGAGACAGCACGTTGACCAGGACCGCGCTTCTCGCCGCGGGCACCGCCCTGCTGGCGCTCACCGCCTGCGCCGCGACACCGACGCCGGCCCGGCCGGCCGGCGAGGTCACCGTCGTCGGCTTCACCGAGACCTCGCACGAGCCCGGCGGCGCGGCGTACGAGACCCGGGTGAGCGTCCACCTCGCCCACCACGACGGGATCCTCGACGCGATGCGCTTCGAGACCCGGACGGGCGGGAGCCTCGTCGAGGAACGGTTGTGGCGGTCGGACCGCCCCGACACGGTCGCCGTCCGCTCCTGGCCGGAGTGCCGGCAGTCGAACGAGCCGATGCCACCACCCCGGCCGGAGACGGTCGAGCAGGTGCTCACCGAGTACTTCGGTCCGCGTACCCCGGCCGGCACCCCGGCCACCGACGGCCGGACCTCGTGGACGGACCGCCCCGACGGCGGCATCGTCCGCACGTTCACCGACGACGGGAGCGGCTACCCCGGCGGCCGTACGGTCACCATCGGGGCCGACGGCGACGCGGGCACCACGATCGGCGCGGCCACGGTCGCGCCCGCCACGGAACTGTCCGGGTGGACGCCCGGCTGGGACGTCTGCGTCCCGTACGCCTGACATCCCCGTACGCGTCGACCGGCGCCCGCCCCCGACGGGCGCCGGTCGCCGCCTCAGCGCCTGAGCGTGCAGGTGAGATCGAAGAGAGTTCGCCTCTGTATCGGACTGTCGAAACGAGTTCGCCGTCCGTGATGACGTCGATCAGACGAAGGGTGCCGCTTGCCGGGAAGCGCTCGGACGCGCGCGCGTGGCACCGGCAGAGAGCGAGCGGCAGGCAGGTGGGCACGACCACCCAGTTTGTGAGCATAGAAGTACACCGTCTCCAGTGAGAAGTCCGCAGCAAGAGGGAGCGCGGCGCACACACGCGACGCGCCACGAATCAGCGCTCGGGAGGTCTCACAGGGTGTACAACGGCGTGTCCTCGACTCAGACGATGTCCTTCGGCAGAACGGTAGTGGCGCACAGCGGTGTTGCTCCACTGGTTTACGCCCGCTCCGCCGGCCGGCTCGCCTCGGTGACGGTCACCCGGGCCAGGGCGGTACGCCCCGCGCCGGCCGGGCCGACGAGGATCGCCCCGTCGGCCCGGACCAGCGCGTCACGACAGGTATCGCGTCGCCGTCAGCCCTTCACGCAGACCACCTGCTTGAGGTGGGCGACCACCTCGACCAGGTCCTCCTGCTGCGCCATCACCTCGGTGATGTCCTTGTACGCGCCGGGGATCTCGTCGACCACCCCGGCGTCCTTGCGGCACTCCACCCCGGCGGTCTGCGCGACAAGGTCGGCGGTGCTGTACGTCCGCTTCGCCTGCGCCCGCGACATCCGCCGGCCGGCCCCGTGCGAGGCCGAGCAGTACGCGTCCGGGTTGCCCTTGCCGCGCACGATGTACGAGCCGGTGCCCATCGACCCGGGGATGATGCCCAGGTCACCCCGGCCGGCCCGGATCGCGCCCTTGCGGGTGACCAGCACGTCCACGCCGTCGTAGGTCTCCTCGGCCACGTAGTTGTGGTGGCAGCTGATCGGCTCGTCGAACCCGGCCTGCGGGAACGCCTCCCGCACCACACCGCAGAGCAGGGCGAGCATGACGGCCCGGTTGCGCCGCGCGTACTCCTGCGCCCACCACAGGTCCCGGCGGTACGCCTCCATCTCCGAGGTGCCGGCGAGGAAGACCGCGAGGTCCCGGTCGGGCAGGTCGACGTTGTGCGGCAGGTGTCGCGCCACCGCCATGTGCCGCTCGGCGAGTTCCTTGCCGATGTTGCGGGAGCCGGAGTGCAGCATCAGCCACACCCGGCCGGCGTCGGCGCCGCCCTGCTCCAGGCAGATCTCGACGAAGTGGTTGCCACCGCCGAGGGTGCCCATCTGGTGCCGGGCCCGGTGCTCGAGCTGCGCGACCCGCCGGTCGAGGGTGCCGAACCGCCGCCAGAAGTCGTCCCAGCCAGCCTGCTCCAGGCCCCGGACGCGGCGGGGGTCGACCGGGTCGTCCCGCTTGGCGAAGCCGACCGGGATGACCGCCTCGACGGCCGAGCGCAGCCCGGCCAGGTCGTCCGGCAGGTCCGCGGCGGTCAGCGACGTACGGACGGCCGACATGCCGCAGCCGATGTCGACACCGACCGCGGCCGGGGACACGGCCTGCCGCATCGCGATGACCGAGCCGACCGTCGCGCCCTTGCCGAAGTGGACGTCGGGCATCACGGCGACGCCCTCCACCCAGGGCAGAGCGCCGATGTTGCGCAGCTGCTTCGCCGCCTGTGCCTCGATGGCGTACGGGTCGGTCCAGACGCGGACGGGCGCGCGGGTGCCCGCCAGCGGGGTGTAGCCCATGGTTGTCTCCTCGGGTCGTCGGCTCGCCGCCCGTTCTTCGACGGCGACCGGAAGTCGTCAGCCGGCACGGCTGGGAGGGGTTCCGCCACGTCAGGCGTGCGGAAGAGACGCCGCGGTCGGGGTGGCGGGGTGACGCGTCAGGTGTGGATGTGCGTCACGCCGCCGGGCACGACCGGCGCGGGCGTGGATTTCGCAGAGCGGTGTCCGACCGTCCGCCGCCACGCGGGACCGTACGTGTGCGCGATGGTCCGGTGCGCTGCTCCACGGTGTCCCTCCCCTGCGGCTCGTCGGTCGACAACGTGCGGACAACGCTAGGTCGGGCGTGCGGTGACCGCAATGGATATTGCCGCTCCGACCGGCGATAGGGTCGGTGCCATGCGGACCAAGCGGGAGCTGACCGAGGCCGTCCGGCGGGACCGGCGCGCGGCCCTGGTCGTCAACGCCCGCTCCCGCCGGGGCCGCCACCACTACGAACGGACCCGGACGCGGCTCGCGGCGGCCGGGTTCGACCTGCTCGGAGAGTTTCCCGTCGACCGGCCCGGCCAACTGGAGCGCAGCCTCTCGGCCGCCCTCGACCTCGGGCCGGACCTGCTCGTCGCGGGCGGCGGCGACGGGACGCTGAGCACCGCCGCGCGCCTGCTCGCGCACACCGACGTCGCGATGGGTCTGCTGCCGTTCGGGACCACGAACAACTTCGCGCGTACGGTGGGCATCCCGTTGCACCTGGACGGCGCGGTGGCGGTGCTGACCGAGGGCAAGGTCATCGACCTGGACCTGGGGCTCGCCGGTGACGTGCCGTTCACCAACCACGTCGGTGTGGGCCTGTCGGCGGACATCATGCTCCGGACCCCGCCGCGGCTGAAGCGGGCCACCGGGCGGCTCGCGTACCCGGCGACCGCGTTGGCGCTGCTGACCCGCCACCGTCCGCTGCGGGCCACCGTCCGGGCCGGCGGTACCGTGCACGAGTTCGTCACCCACCAGTTGTACGTGGCCAACGGCGGGTTCCACGCCGGCCGTCCGATCACGGCGGACGCCAACGCGGACGACCGGCTGCTGGTGGCATACCCGGTGGGTGGTGCGACCCGGCGGGACCTGCTGCGGCACACCGCGCGCAACGCGGCGACGGGTCACCGCCGGACGCTGGGCGACGCGCCGTTCCTCGCCGTCGACGAGCTGTGGCTGGAGACCGACCGGCCGGCGGGTGTCGAGGTCGACGGCGAGCTGCACGGCCGGACACCGGTACGCGTCGGCCTGGCCCCGAACGCGCTGCGGGTGATGGCGCCGGCGGACAGCCCGGACCGCTGAGCGCCACGCGGGTCCGCGCTCACTGGGCCGCCTCCTAGCGGCAGCGGACCGCAGATGATCATCCGAAGCGCTCCCACCCCTGGTCACGGCAGGGGGCGAAAAATGCTAAGACAAATCGATGGTGGACAATAAGTAAGGCTTAGCAAAGAAAGTCGTCCACGCAGTGATAGTGACGGATGCAGCCGGGTAGTAGCAGGTCGACCACCTACACGATCCACTTAGGAGGGATGCCGTTCGAAGATCAGGAATGGACGCATCGACCGTTCGCGGCCCGCACAATGGCCGCCGTTCACCTGAGGAGTGGATTCCATGTCGAGGTCAGTCCGCAACCTGACCCGGTCCCTGATCGCCACCGGCGCCGTCGCCGCGACCGTGGCGGTCGGCGCCCCGCCGGCCAACGCCGCCACCTACACCGGATACGTCCAGGGCCCTTGCGCCCAGGCCGCCGGCACCGCCTACCGCAGCCAGCTCAAGATTCCGGTCACCGAACTGAACGTGCCGCTGGTCAACTGGATCAACCAGCCCGTCGGCTCGTTCAATGCGACCACCGCCTACATGACCATGAACGTCGAGTGGTGCACCAACGGGTCGCGAATCACGTACGCGACGATCGCCCAGAGCAACGCCGACCGGACCAGCGGGGGCGCAGCGTCCAACCTGGAGCGCAAGAGCTACCAGAAGGCCGGCAGCCCGCCCACCGCGGTCGGCGGCCCGTACACGCTCACCACGTCGGCCTCCTGGGGTCGCAACGGAGAGATCACCATCAGCGCCAGCCCGTTCGGCATCGGCGGGGAGGCGAAGTTCGGCCTCGCCAACTTCACCTCGACGATGACCGTGAAGGTCTACCGGACCAACGGCACCGTGGAGTGCACCGGCACCTCCGGCGGCAACGCCGAGCCCTGCTCCCTCAACTACTGATCCCCACCGTGCGGCGCGCCCGGTTCCCCGACCGGGCGCCGCGCCCCGGCGGCCCGCCGGGGGGGTAGCACCCGGCACGGGGGGCCCCCGCGGGTTTTGGGGGCCCACCCGGGCCGGGGCGGCGACCA
>NZ_JBFAMU010000309.1:0-5916 GCF_040656655.1 Micromonospora sp. NPDC049799 | reverse complement strand
GGCGGTGGCGCGCTGGCGCGTACCCTCGCCGGAGAGGGCGGTGCGGTGGCCGACGCCGAGCTGCATCCCCACCGCGACCAGCACCCCGATGCCGAGTGCCAGCCAGGACGCCTGGACGCCCTCGGCCACCGCCGCGGCCCGGTCACCGGCACCGAAGCGGCGGGCCGACCGCCCCGTGGTGCCGTACGCGACGATCGCGCCGAGCCACGCGACGAGGGTCAGCACCGTGCCACCGACGGCGAGCGCGGCGAGGGGAACCTGGCCGAGGTGGCCGACGACGGCCGTGTCGACCAGGACGTAGAGCGGCTCGGCGGCGAGCACCACGAGGGCCGGCAGGGCGAGCGCGGCGATCCGGCGCGGCGACGCGGGCCGGGTGGCGGCGACGGTGGGCTGACTCATCGCCGCCGATCCTGGCACGCGCCAGGTAAGGGACGCAACAACTCGCAGTGCTTACCGGGTGGTGTCTGCCGGCGTGGGTCGCCGGACACGGTCGACGCCCGGCTCCGACGGCGTACGGGCCGTCCGGCCGGGCGTCAGCCGATCGACGTCAGCGTCACTGACGGGTGTCCATCGAGGTCTGCAGCGCGCGGCGCATCTGCTCGCGGGCCTCGTCGGTGGTCTCGGGCTTGGGCTTGCTCGGCATGGTGGTGATCCCTTCCAGGGCGTGGGTCACCGAACGGCGACACGCACGGAGTCGTCCTGCTGCTGTGCGCCCGCAGCGGTCCGGGATCACCGGAGCGGCCGATGGGCGGCGCTAGCCGGGGTCGGTCCGACCCTGGAGGGAGGCGACGCCGGGTGCGGCCCCACCGCCCGTGACCAGGCGCCACCAGGGGCGCCGGCCAGTTCCCAAGCTATCGTTCAGGTCCACATGCTTCGCCGTGCTTCCCGCCATTCGGACAGCCGGAACGCCGGCTCACCGGGCCAGGAAGTGCCAGCCCAGCCACCACCAGAAGCCCAGGAGTCCGATCCGGCCCACCGGCACCGAACCCACCTCGTAGCGCGTCACGTACGCACACACGTCGCCGAGGGTCGGGATCCGGGAGCCCTCCCGGCGCGCCGCCCACTCCACCGCGGCGAAGAGCACCAGCGACGCCAGGAAGCCGCCGATAGCCAGGGCCCGCATCATCGCCGCACCAGGCCCCAGAACGCGGACAGCCAGCCCAGCCAGGCCGCGGACCGGACCAGCCGGTCCTCCAGCAGGGGGTCGGCCAGCCGGGAGAAGGTGGGGAAGTCGTCCCCCGCCGCCATCACGAAGGTGGCGCCCTCGAAGACCACGAAGACCACCACCGGCAGGGCCCACCAGGCCGCTCCGGCCCCGAGCCGGTGCGGTGCGGGACGGCGCGGCACCCGGTTGCTCAGACCGAGCCAGATCAGTACGCCGCCGGTGCCGAGCGTGTAGAGATTGGCTTCGGTCGAGAAGGACGCGAACCGGCCGCCGACCAACGAGAGGCAGACGAGCACCGGCACGGCCACGGCCGGCCGGTCCCAGGCGCGGGGCGCCTCGACGGTGAGGTCGTGGGGTTGCTCCATCCCATGATTCTCCCCGCGTTCACACACGGCGGGAAGACGGACACTCCCCGGAGCTGTCCCTGATCTTCGGGGGCTCAGGCGGGGCCGGGTGTGACGAGAGCGGCGCCGAGTTCGGCACGGATGCTCCCGACGACCTCCTCGACGGTGCCGTGCCCCGTGAAGCCGGCGGCGAACCGGTGGCCGCCACCGCCCAACGCGACCGCAACCCGGGACACGTCGACGGCGCCCTTGCTGCGCATGGACACCGCCCACCCGTCCGGCCCGGTCTGCTTGACCACGCAGCTCACGTCCGCCTCGGCGGTGCACCGCACCGAGTCGATCAACGCCTCCAGCACGTACGGGCGCTGGTCGTGCCGAGTCAGGTCGTCGAGGGTCGCGTACGTCCAGACGAGACCGTGCCCACCGGCGGCGGCGGGCTCCAGCCGGGCCCGGCCCAGCACCTCGCCGAAGAGGCGGACGGCGCCGAACGGCCGGGTGTCGAAGATCCGCCGGGAGATGTCGCCCGGACGGATGCCGGTGGCGAGCAGGCGGGCCGCCATCGCGTGGACCGCCGGGGTGGTCGCCTCGAAGCGGAAGGAACCGGTGTCGGTGCTGAGCGCCACGTACAGGCACTCCGCGATGCCGGCGTCCAGCGGCACCCCGAGGCGGGCGAGCAGCTCCTCCACGACCACCGACGTGGCCGCGGCGTGCGGGTCCACCAGGTTGACGCCGCCGAAGCGGGTGTTCGACGCGTGGTGGTCGAGCACCAGCGCGGTGCCGGCGGTCTCCAGCCGGTCGACCAGCTCACCGAGGCGCGACTCGCTCGCCGCGTCGAAGCAGACCACGAGGTCCGGATCGGGGTACGCCTCGGTCGCCGGCACCAGCAGGTCCAGACCGGGCAGGCCACGGAACGGCTCCGGCACCTCGGGCGGACCGGGGAACGTCGCCCGCAGCTGCCGGACACCCCGGTGGCGCAGCCCCAGGCCGAAGGCGAGCATGCTGCCCAGCGCGTCCCCGTCGGGGTTCACGTGGCAGATCAACTGCACCCGGCCGTCCGGCGGCAGATCTCGGACAGCAGCGACCGCGGCGGCCCACTCGACCTCCGTCGGACCGGCCCCGGGCGGGATCTCCCCCGCCGGGGCCCGGTCGACCGTGAGGCCGGTCGAGCCGGCCGCGGAGCTGGTCACCGCCCGGTCCGGGGCGAGGTGTCGTCCTCGGCGTCCTCGGCGTCGGTGTCCTCGGCGTCGGTGTCCTCGTCGACCTTGTACGGCTGGGGCTCGCCCGCGTACTCGGCCCGGGCGGCCAGCCGCTGCACCTCGGCGTCGGCGTTACGCGCCTGCGCGAGCAGATCGTCGATGTGCTTGACCTGGTCCTGCACGTCGTCCAGGACGAAGGTCAGGGTCGGCGAGTGCCGAAGCCCGAGCGCCTTGCCGACGGTGCTGCGCAGCATGCCCTTCGCGCTCTCCAGGGCCGCCGCCGTGCCCGCCTGGGCCGCCGCGTCGCCGAGCACCGTGTAGAAGACGGTGGCGTCGCGCAGGTCGGCGGTGATCCGGGCGTCGGTGATGGTGATCATGCCGAGCCGCGGATCCTTGATCTGGCTCCGCACCACCGACGCGACCAGTTCCCGCACCCGCTCCGCGTGCCGGCGTACCTTGGCCGGATCCGACATCTCGCCACCTCCACGGCGTCCCGCTCCCGGCCGCCGGACGACGCGGAGCGTCACCGGCCGACCGGCCAACATCTCGAACACTACCTTCGCCGCCCGCGCCCCCGGACGTCACCGTCGGTGTCGCGGACCACGCCCGTACCAGTGACCACACGCCTCCGCAGCCGGTCGCGCCGTCACGCCCGGTGACGCCGGTCGGGACCGGCCCGGCGGGGCGGCCCCGAGCGGCTAGTCGTCCTCGCCGTAGAGGCGCCGTCGCACCGAGAGCAGCTCGGCCTCGGGCCGACCGGCCACCAGGCGCTCACAGGAGTCGAGCACCTCTCGGACGTGCGCCGCCTCGGCGGCCACCACCGCCACGGCGATCTCCGCCCGACCGTGCAGGTCGAGCGCACCCACCTCGGCGGCCGACACCTCGAAGCGACGCAGCGCCGCGACGATCGGCCGTACATATGATCTCTTGGCCTTGAGCGACCGTGAGTCGCCCGGCAGAAGCAGGTCGAAGACCGCGGTTCCGGTGAACATCACTCAGGACGTTACGGACAACCCCGGACATGATCAAGGGGTTTACGCCAGACCGGCGTAAACCCCTCGACCACTGTCGTCAGCCGCGGATCAGGAGCGAACCTTCTCCCGCATCTCGAAGGTCTCGATGATGTCGCCGACCTGGACGTTGTTGTAACCACCCAGGGTCAGACCACACTCGAAGCCCTCGCGGACCTCCGTGGCGTCGTCCTTGAACCGCTTGAGCGAGCTGATGGTGAGGTTGTCCGCCACCACCGCCCCGTCGCGGATCAGACGCGCCTTGGCGTTGCGCCGGATGACACCCGACCGGACGATGCAACCGGAGATGTTGCCGATCTTGGACGAGCGGAACACGTCGCGGATCTCCGCGGTGCCCAGCTCGGCCTCCTCGTACTCCGGCTTGAGCAGGCCCTTGAGCGCCGCCTCGATCTCCTCGATGGCCTGGTAGATGACCGTGTAGTACCGGATCTCCACGCCCTCGCGGTCGGCCATCTCGCGGACCTTGTTGGAGGCCCGCACGTTGAAGCCGATGATCGTGACCGGCTCCGACGAGGCGCTGGCGAGCATGACGTTGCTCTCGGTGATCGCGCCGACACCCCGGTCGAGGACCTTGAGCTGGACCTCCTCGGGAATGTCGAGGTTGAACAGCGCGTCCTCGAGCGCCTCCACGGAACCGGAGACGTCGCCCTTGAGCACCAGGTTGAGCGAGGTCTTCTCGCCCTCCTTGAGCTGCTCCATGAGCGTCTCGAGAGTCGCCCGGCCACGGGAGTTGGCGAATGCCGCCGCCCGCCGCCGCGCCTGCCGCTGCTCGGCGATCTGCCGCACCGTGCGGTCGTCCGCCGCGGCGAGGAAGGTGTCGCCGGCGCTCGGCACCGCGGTCAGACCCAGGACCAGGACCGGACGTGCCGGACCCGCCTCGGCGACCTGGTTGCCGTTCTCGTCGAGCATCGCCCGGACCCGGCCGTGCGCCCCACCGGCGACGATCGAGTCGCCCGCCCGCAGGGTGCCCTTCTGCACCAGCACCGTCGCCACCGCACCGCGGCCCTTGTCCAGGTGCGCCTCGATGGCCACACCCTGCGCCGGCCCGTCGATCGGAGCGGTCAGCTCCAGCGACGCGTCGGCGGTCAGCAGGACGGCCTCGAGAAGCTCCTCGATGCCGATGCCCGGCTTGGCTGCCACGTTGACGAACATGGTCTCGCCGCCGTACTCCTCGGCGACCAGGCCGTACTCGGTCAGTTGCTGGCGGACCTTGTCCGGGTTGGCCTCCGGCTTGTCGACCTTGTTGACCGCCACCACGATCGGCACGTCGGCCGCCTTGGCGTGGTTCAACGCCTCGATCGTCTGCGGCATGACGCCGTCGTCCGCCGCGACCACCAGGATCACGACGTCCGTCACCTGGGCACCACGGGCACGCATGGCGGTGAACGCCTCGTGACCCGGGGTGTCGATGAAGGTCACCGCGCGGTCGTTGCCCTCGTGCGGGACGTGGACCTGGTAGGCACCGATGTGCTGGGTGATGCCACCCGCCTCGCCGGCCACGACGTTCGCCTTACGGATCGCGTCGAGCAGCTTGGTCTTACCGTGGTCGACGTGACCCATGACGGTCACGACCGGCGCACGGGTGACCAGGCGCTCCTCGGCGACCTCGGCGTCGAGGTCGATGTTGAACTGCGCGAGCAGCTCGCGGTCCTCGTCCTCCGGGCTGACGATCTGCACGTCGAAACCGAGGTGCTCACCCAGCAGCAGCAGGGTGTCGTCGGAGCACGACTGGGTCGCCGTCACCATCTCGCCCAGGTTGAACATCTCCTGGACCAGCGAACCCGGGTTGGCGTTGATCTTGTCGGCGAAGTCCGACAGCGAGGCGCCACGGGAGAGCCGGACGACCTGACCCTGACCCCGGGGAGCACCCGAGCTCATGGTCGGGGCCGACAGGTTGTCGAACTCCTGTCTGCGCTGCTTCTTGGACTTGCGACCGCGGGTCGGCCGGCCACCCGGACGCCCGAAGGCACCCGCGGCGCCACCGCCACGGCCACGACCGCCGCCACCGGGACGACCGCCGCCACCGGCCGGGGCACCCGGACGGAAACCGCCGCCGGGAGCACCGCCACCGCCACCGGGACCGCCCGACAACATCCGCACCGCGCTCTACGACGCGTCGTACTCGGCCACGGTGGCCTCCCGCGCCTCGGCGGCGGAGCCGATGCTCGCCCGCGTGGTGG
>NZ_JBFAMU010000308.1:0-5921 GCF_040656655.1 Micromonospora sp. NPDC049799 | reverse complement strand
GGACGGGCCCGGCGGCGGTCGGCGCGACCGCCGCCGGGCCGGTGCTCAGCCGCCCATGCTCAGGAACGACCACTGGTGGCCGTCGGGGTCCCGAAAACCACGCATGTACAGCCAGTCCTGGTCCGCACCCCGGCCGAGCGACCCGCCCCCGGCGGCCACGGCCCGGTCGTGCAGGTCGTCGACCTGCTCGCGGCTCTCCACCGCGAGCCCGACGATCACCTCCCGGCTCGTCGCCGGGTCGGTGACGGGGACGCCGGTGTACGCCTCGAAGGCCGGTCGGGTGTGCAGCATGAGCCGGGCGTCGGCGCCGAGGGTGAGCTGGACGCTTTCGCCGTCCGGGGACGGCTCGTCGGCGGTGAAGCCGAGCGCCCGGAAGAACTCGACGGACGCCGTCAGATCGCGGACCGGCAGGTTGACGAAGGTCGTGGTCATCGCGCTTCCCCCTCCAGGAGTTGCTTGAGCGCGGCGAGCCGGTCCCGCCAGTACGCCTTGAACTCGGCCGCCTGCTCCGGCCCGGTGAGCTTCTCGTGCTGTACCGACACCCGGGACTTCGTGTCGCCGAGCGCGGCGAACCCGACGACGAGCCGGGTGGGCCCGCCGGCCCAGTCGGCGCGGAAGGTCCTCGGCGCCGTGGCGGTGCGCACCCGCACCTCGACGTCGGGCAACCACCGTCGCCGCAGCGTCTCGTCGACGAAGGCGTCGAACAGCCGCCCGACGGGCACCGCCACGGTACGGCTGCCGGTCGCCTCGAAGCCGCCACCGCGGCGCTGACCGGGCGCGCGCAGGCCGCGGGCCTGCTCGTACCCGACGGTTATCGTCTGCGCCCACCAACCGGGCACCTCGTGCGTCGTCACCAGCCAGGCGGCGATCGCGGTGTGGGTGTGCCCGGTGCCGCCCCAGCCGTCGAGCAGGGCGAACCACTCCTCCCAGCCCCGGCCGGTGCGCTGCCGCAGCAGCGCGTCCGGGGTCCGTGCCATCTGCCCGGCGGTGCCGCCCGGGGCCGCCGGAGCTTCCGTCTGAGCTGGCTCGACCTGCGTCGACTCAGCGGCGGTCGGCGCAGCCTGCGGCGGTTCGGATCCGGTCGGGGCGGGCGGCCACGACCGGTCGGCGAGGCCGCCGGTGGTGCGGATCAACAGGTGCCGGCGGGCGGTGGTGTAGCTCTCGCCGGTCTTGGTCATCCGGGCGCGTACCCGGGCCTTGAACGCGCGGTGACTGGTCATCACATGCTCCCTGTCCACGGCACGGTCGCAGGGACCCACGCTCCCGTCGACCCCGCCGGAGTGGGGCATGTGGCATACCGTCCCGAGGGCTCAGGCCCCCTTTGCCTCCCCGAGGCCGGCGGCGTGAGCACCGGGAGGGAGGTGAGGCGCAGGACGGCGCCGGGGTCATGGTAACCCCGTCGTCCCCCGCCGTGCACGCCCTCGCCCGGTCAGGTCGGTGCGGCGTCCAGGTAGACCCAGCGCCCGTCCTCGCGTACGAAGCGGCTGCGCTCGGCCGTCGTGGCGGCCCGGCCACGCTCGCGGTACCGGGCGCGGAACTCCACCGTGCCGGTGGCGTCGAACAGGCCGCCGCGTTCGGTGTCGACGATCTCCAGGCCGGTCCACCGGTCACCCGGGTCCAGACGCAACCGTGCCGGGCGGGTCGAGGAGTGCCAACTGCGCAGCAGGTACGCGGCATCGCCGACGGCGAAGGCGCTGTAGCGCGAGCGCATCAGCGCCTCGGCGGTCGGCGCGTCCGCCTCGCCCCGGTGCAGCCGCCCGCAGCACTCGTCGTACGGCAGGCCGCTCCCGCACGGACAGGCCCCCGGTCGCGTTCCCACCGGCTCATCCTCCCGCACCGGGAGATCGTGGCGGGAGACGGGGCGGTTCGTGCGGGACCCGGTCAGCGGGAGGTGCGCGGTGTCCGCCCACTGCTGAACGACTCCATGGTCGTCGCCCGGCGGGCCGGCGCCGACGGGGCCTTCTTCGCCGTCGCCTTCTTCGCGGGCGCCTTCTTGGCCGGTGGGTTCGTGGCCGGCGCCTTCCGGGCGCGGGCCGGCGTCGCCGTGGCGGACGTGGCCTTCTTCCGGGCGACCCGGGCCGTCGTCTCCGTGGGCTTCTCACCCGGGCTCTTGGCCGCGGTGGCCCCGGTGGCCCGCTTCGTCGCCGTCGCCACCTTCTTGGCCGCCGCCGTCCGCTTCATCGGGGCCTTGCGCGCCCCGGTGGCCTTCCTGGCCCGCCCTGCGTCCGCCATCGTCGCTCCTTCGCGAATCGGCCCTGGTGGCAGCGTCTTCCCCGGGCCCTCGCGGTCAAACGCCGTGGTCGCCGAGGTCGACCGGGAGCGGGACGGGGCGCTTGCAGACGCGGTCGTCGCCCGACGACCGGCCCCGGGCGTGGCGGGCCACCCACGGCAGCAGGTGCCGCCGGGCCCACGCCACCTCGGCGCGGAGAACCTCGTGTCCGCGCCGGCGCGGCGGCGTCTCCAGGGGCCGGGTCCACCCGTCGTCGGTCCCGGGAAGACCGACGGTGTACGCGAGGGCGGCGGCGATCCGTTCGTGTCCGGCGCTGTTGGCGTGCAGCCGGTCGTCGCTCCACAGGCGAGGGTCGGAGGCGACGGGGTGCGCCGCGAAGTCCAGCAGGGTGGCGCCGGTCTGCGCGGTGACCGCGCGCAGCGCCGCGTTGAGCGCCACGATCCGGCCGCGCAGCGGGCGGGCCAGCGGCATCACCGGCACCGGGTCGGGCAGCGTGAACGTCAGGACGGTGGAACCCTGCGCGACCAGGGCCCGCTGCATCGCGCCGACGTCCTCGGCGATCCGGGCGGCGTCGAAGGAGGGGCGCAGCACGTCGTTCATCCCGGCGACCACGGTCGCGAGATCCGGTGCCAGGTCGAGCGCCGGTTGCAGCTGCTCGGCGCGGATGCGGGCCGTGGTACGCCCCCGGATGGCGAGGTTCGCGTACTCCAGACCGCCGTCCTGCGCCCGGGCCACCGCGTACGCGAACCGGTCCGCCCAGCCCCGGTAGCCGCCGGCGCCGTCCGGGTCGTCGAGCCCCTCGCTGGTGCTGTCACCGATCGCCACGTACCGCTGCCACATGCCGGCGAGGGTAGTGGCGCGAGGATCACGCCTCCTCGCGGGCCCGCTGCCGGGGGACCCCGGTCACGTCCTCGTCCTTGAGGAACAGGTACCAGTAGGAGGTCGCCACGAAGACGACCGCGCCGACCAGGTTGCCGAGGAACGCGAACAGCCAGTTGTTCAGCACGTCCGGCCAGCCGATGCCCGGCACGCCCGCCCAGATCGCGGCGGGCAGGAAGAACATGTTCGCCACCACGTGGTCGAAGCCCATCGCCACGAACGCCATGATCGGGAAGAAGATGCCGAGGATCTTCCCGGAGACGTTGTCGGCGGCGAGCGCCAGCCACACCCCGAGGCAGACCAGCCAGTTGCACCCGACCCCGCGCAGGAAGACCTGCCACTCGCTCTCGTGCAGCGCCTTGGCCTCGGCGATCCCGGCCAGCCGCTCGTACGCCATCCCGGCCGGCGCACCGGCGTCGCTGCCGGTGTCCCCGACCACCCCCGTGGAGACGGCCAGGAAGTACGCCACGAACATCGCGCCGAGCAGGTTGCCCAGCAGCGTCAGGGTGAGGTTGCGGGCGACGTCGCCGACCGACAGGCGGCCGTTCATCGCCCCGATCGGCACCAGCAGCATGTTGCCGGTGACCAGGTGCGAACCGGCGATGACGACCAGCACCAGCCCCAGGGTGAACGCCGCGCCGGTGAACAGCGTCGGCAGGGTGCCCCACGTCGCCGGGTCCAGTCCGGCCGACACGACGATCGCGACCAGCGCCCCGAAGGCGATGTACGCGCCGGCCAGGAACGAGCCGACCAGCGTCTTGTCCCAGCGCAGCTGGGCCTTCTTCACGCCGGTCGCCACGGCGGCCTGGGCGATCTCGGCGGGCTCCTTGGCGACCATGCGTCCCTCCTCGCGTACGGGCCGGTCCGACCCTCGACGGGCCTCGTACCCCGGTCGTGCCCCCTTGACGCACCAGGGGCAGAGACGCACCGCGCACGTGCTCGGCGAACTGGAGTACGACGTCGCCGCCTTCACCCACGGTCCCGAGCTGACCGATCAACCCCGCAACCCCCCCACCCCCGCCCAGCGCCGCGATCTTGCACTTTTGGTCCGGGCATAACGCCAGCAAGCAGACATGTCGGCGACACAAAGTGCAAGATCGCGGGAGCGGGAGCGGGAGCGGGAGCGGGAGCGGGAGCGGGAGCGGGAGCGGCGCGGCGCGGCGCGGCGGGGCGGGGAGCGCGGGCGGGGAGGGGGTTACAGCCAGCCGGAGCGGCGGAACAGGCGGTGCAGGGTGAGGGCGGCCAGGGCCATCAGGCCGAGGGCGCCCCAGTAGCCGTACCGCCAGCCCAGCTCGGGCATGTGGGCGAAGTTCATGCCGTACACACCGGCGATGCCGGTCTGGGTGGCGGCGATGGCCGCCCACGCGGCGATCTTCCGCATGTCGTTGTTCTGGTCGACGGCGAGCTGTGCCAGTCGCGACTGGAGGATGGAGGTGAGCAGGTCGTCGTAGGCGGCGACCCGGTCCACGGCGCGAGCCAGCCGGGCGTCGACGTCGCCGAACCGGCGGCGCAGGCCCGGTGGTGGGCCGTCCTCCCGGACGTCGAGCACCGCGCGCAGCGGCGCCTGCAACGGCAGCACCGCCCGCTTGAACTCCACGACCTCACGCTTGAGCTGGTACAGGTGTTGGATGTCGGCGGAGCGGTCCCGCGCGAACACCGACTCCTCGGCTCGTTCCAGGTCCCGCTCGACGTGCCCGGCGACCTCCAGGTAGAGGTCGACCATGCGGGAGCAGACCGCGTACGCCACCGCCCACGGGCCCTCGGCCAGCACCGCCGGGCGGCCCTGGATCTCGTCGCGGACCGCCGCGAGGGCACCGGCGGCGCCGTGCCGGACGGTGATCACGAACCGGTCGCCGAGCAGGACCAGCACGTCGCCGGTGTCGACGACCTCGGAGGTGTCGGTCAGCTCGGCGTGCTCGACGTACCCGGCCGTCCGCAGCACCAGCAGGGTCACGGTGCCGTCGCGCCGCACCGTCGGGCGGTGCCCGTCGGTGAGAGCGTGCTCGACGGTCAGTTCGTCGAGGCCGAACGTCCGGCCGACCGCGGCCATCACGGCAGCGCCGGGATCGTGCAGGCCGAGCCAGACGAAGGCGTTGCGACTCCGCCGGCTCCGGGCGTACGCGTCGGCGTAGTGCGGTCGGCCCGGCTCGCGCCGACCGTCCACGTACACCGCGCAGTCGACCACCGCGTCGGGATTGGCCCGTCGGGGCTCGCGGGCTGCCGGCACCGGAACCGTCCTGCCCAGCAGCCGGGTCACCATCGCCGGCAGCCGCAACCCGTCCCGCGCCCGCTGAACCACCGTCCACCTCCGCCGCTCCGGGTACCCGCGTCCGACACCGTACGCAGGCGGAGCGCGTGGCGCGTCAGGGGACCCGCGTGGCGAACACCACGACGTTGTCGACGTAGTTGCCGCTGGCCCGGTCGAACCGGCCGCCGCAGGTGATGAGGCGCAGGCCGGCGACGGTGCCGGAGCCGTAGACCTCGTCGGTGGGGAAGCGGTTCTTCGGGTAGGAGCCGACGGCGTCGACAGCGAACGTGGCGGCGTGGCCGTCGACCCGGGTGACGTGGACCGTGTCGCCCGGGCGCAGGCGGCCCAGGTCGAAGAAGACAGCCGGACCGGCGGCCGAGTCGACGTGTCCGACGAGGACCGCGTTGCCGGTCTCACCGGGGCTGACGCCGTGCCGGTACCACCCGGCGACCGTGGGTTGGTCCAGCGGCGGCACCTCCAGCGCGCCCTGCGCGTCGGCGCCCACCGCGACCAGGGGCGCGTCCACGCCGATCGCCGGGATGGACACGTCCACCGGGTCGGCGC
>NZ_JBFAMU010000307.1:0-5924 GCF_040656655.1 Micromonospora sp. NPDC049799 | reverse complement strand
GCCCTCACCCACGACCAAGCCACCGGCCTCATCACCCACCGCGGACGCGCCCTCACCACCATCGAAGGCACCGGCGGCATGCTCGCCATCACCGGCCCCACCCCCAACGAACTACCCGCCCTCCTACAACGCCTGCTACCCGAACACGCCACAGACCTGCACCTCGCCGCCCACAACGCCCCCACCACCTGCGTCCTCTCCGGCACCCCGACCGCCATCGAAGCCACCCACGCGGCCCTCACCGACGACGGACTCACCGCCAGAATCATCCCGGTCAGCTACGCCAGCCACTGCCCCCACATCGACCCACTCCACACCCAACTCACCACCGCCACCGTCAACCCCCAAGCCACCGACACCGCCTTCTACAGCAGCACGTACCAACGGGCCCTGCCCACAACAGAACTCACCGTCCAGTACTGGTGGGAGAACCTGCGCCAACCCGTCCACTTCCACCCCACCCTCCAACAACTGACCACCGACGGACACCACACCCTCATCGAGATCAGCCCCCACCCCCTGCTCACCCCCACCATCGACACCGACTCCACCACGGTCTGCCACACCCTCCGCCGCGACACCGACCCCTGGCACACCCTCCTCACCAACACCGCCCACCTCCACACCCACACCACCCACCCCATCACCTGGACCCGGCTACTCCCCCAGGCCCGGACCCACACCACCCCACCCACCTACCCCTTCCACCACCAGCCCTACTGGCTCACTGTCACCCCCCGCACCGACCCTCACCACCTCGGACTGCGACCCAGCGCGCACCCGCTCCTCGGCGCCGCCATCACCACCGCCATCACCGGTGAAGATCTGCACACCGCCCGGCTCTCCACCCGCACCCACCCCTGGCTGGTCGACCACACGATCAGTACCGGCTGCCTGCTGCCGGCGACCGCGTTCGTGGACATCGCACTGCACGCCGCGACTGCCGCCGGGCTGAGCCGGCTCGACGAGCTCACCCTGCACAGCCCGCTCGGCCTCGGCGAGCAGTCGACCGACGTTCAGATCACCGTCGGTGGGCCGGATGAGCGGGGCCGGCGGACGCTGACCGTCCACTCCCGGCTGTCCGGCGCTGCTGCCGAAGTCGCC
This sequence comes from Micromonospora sp. NPDC049799, assembly GCF_040656655.1. Classification (NCBI taxonomy): domain Bacteria; kingdom Bacillati; phylum Actinomycetota; class Actinomycetes; order Micromonosporales; family Micromonosporaceae; genus Micromonospora; species Micromonospora sp. NPDC049799. Next base: position 4,820 of record NZ_JBFAMU010000307.1, on the reverse strand, counting down.
TGGACCCACCACGCCACCGCTGTCCTGGACGCGGATTCGGGCGAGTCGGACCCGGCGCCGCTCGCGGCCTGGCCGCCCCCGGGCGCCACTCCGGTCGACCTCGACGGCCTGTACGGACGGCTCGGGTCGAACGGCTACCACTACGGACCGATGTTCCGCGGCCTGCGCCGAGCGTGGCGGGCCGGCGACGACCTGTACGCGGAGGTCGCCCTTCCCCAGCCGGGCGAGACCGACGGGTACGGGATCCACCCGGCGCTGCTGGATGCGACGCTGCACCTGGCCATCGACGAGATCGTGACGCGAGAGCCCGGTCTGCTGTGGCTGCCCTTCTCCTGGTCCGGGGTACGCCAGCTACGGAGTAGCAGGGCGGCCACGGCGCGGATGCGCCTCACCTGGCGGGGACCGCACGAGGTCGCCCTCACCGTCCACGACGACGCCGGGCAGGCGCTCGTCGCGATGGAATCGTTGGCCTTCCAGCCGGTCACCGCGGCGCGGCTTGACGCGAGCCGGCAGACGTACGACGGTCGCCTGTGGCGGTTGGAGTGGGTGCCGGTGGCGTTGTCGGCAGGTCCAGCCGTCACCGACGGGTGGGTGACCGTCGGCCAGCCAGTCCCCGGGTGGGATCTACCCGGCCACCCCGACCTGAACGGTCTCCGGCAAGCCATCACCAACGGTCAGGCCACCACACCCCAACAGATCATCATCACGCTGCCCGACCACAGCGACGGCACGGACGTACCGACCGCCGTGCACCACGCCACCGAACAACTCCTCCACACCCTGCAGAACCTCCTCACCGAACCTGCCTACGCCACCACCCACCTGACCGTCCTCACCACCGGCGCCATCAGCACCGGCGACCACGACCCGCTCACCAACCTCCCCGCCGCGACCTGCTGGGGCCTCACCCGCACCGCCCAGACCGAACACCCCGACCGCATCACCATCGTCGACACCGACCACACCGAAGAGACCCGGCGAACCCTGGCCACCGCCATCACCAGCGGCCACCCGCAACTGGCCATTCGCAACGGCACACCACACACCCCCCACCTCACGACCGACACCACACCACCCGCACCTCGACCCCTCAACCCCGAGGCCACCACCCTCATCACCGGCGGCACCGGCACCCTCGCCCAACACACCGCCGGCCACCTCGTCACCAACCACAACGCACGCCACCTACACCTGGTCAGCCGCCAAGGCCCCCACCACCCCGAAGCAGCCCGCCTCATCCACCACCTCACCGGCCTCGGCGCGACCACCACCATCACCACCTGCGACAGCACCAACCGCGACCACCTCACCCAGGTCATCCACGAGATCGACCACAGCCCCCACCCGCTCGGCGCCGTCATCCACACCGCCGGTGCCCTGCACGACGCCACCCTCACCAACCTCACCACCGACCAGCTCCACGCCGCACTGAACCCCAAGGTCGACGGCACCTGGCACCTACACGCCCTCACCCGCCACCACCCCCTCACCCACTTCCTCCTCTACTCCTCCGTCGCCGCCATCCTCGGCACCCCCGGCCAAGCCAACTACGCCGCCGCCAACACCTTCCAGAACGCCCTCGCCGAACACCGCCACCAGCAGCAACTCCCCGCCACCAGCCTCAACTGGGGCTACTGGACCGACACCAGCACCCTCACCGCCCACCTCCACACCACCGACCTCCAACGCCTGCACAACACCGGGATCACCCCACTCACCACGCCCCACGCCGTCACTCTCCTGAACAGCGCCCTCACCACCGCCCAACCCGCCCCCATCACCGCCCACCTCAACCCCAGCAACCTCCCGCACCACCTCATCCGGGTGAGCACCACGGCCTCGACCGCGGGGCGGTGGCGGGAGCAGCTTGCCGGCCTGCCGGAACCGGCCCGCGAGGAGGCGGTCCGCGAGATGGTGCGGAGCGAGGTGGCAAGAGTGCTCGCCCTGCCCGCCGCGTCGCCGGTGCCGCTCGACCGGGCGTTCAAGGAGCTCGGGTTCGACTCGCTGGTGTCGGTGGAGCTGCGGAACCGACTGAGCGCCGCGACGGGACTCCGGCTGCCGGCGACGCTGGTCTTCGACCACCCCACCCCCGAAGCGGTGGCCGGTCACCTGGTGACCCAGTTCTCCGCCGTACCGAGTGCGACCGAGCCGGCGGCGGTCGCGCCCGCACCGGCGGCGCTCGACGACCCGGTGGTGATCGTGGGGATGGCCTGCCGCTACCCGGGTGGAGTGGACAGCCCCGAGCAGCTGTGGGACCTGGTGATCAACGGTGGTGACGCGATCGGCGGGTTTCCGGAGGACCGGGGGTGGAACCTCGCCGCGCTCTACGACCCCGACCCGGAGCGGACCGGGACGACCTACACCCGGCACGGCGGTTTCCTGTACGAGGCAGCCCGGTTCGACGCGGAGTTCTTCGGGATCAGTCCGCGTGAGGCGACGGCGATGGACCCGCAGCAGCGGCTCCTGCTGGAGACCGCGTGGGAGTGCGTCGAGCGGGCCGGCGTCGACCCGACCAGCCTGCGCGGCAGCGCGACCGGCGTATTCACGGGCGTGATGTACGACGACTACGGAGGGCGGATCCAGCGGGCGCCCGAGGGGTTCGAGGGGCACCTGCTGACGGGCAGCATCAGCAGCGTCGCGTCGGGCCGGATCGCGTACGTCCTGGGGTTGGAGGGCCCGGCGATCACCGTGGACACGGCGTGTTCGTCGTCGCTGGTGGCGATGCACCTGGCCGCGCAGGCGATCCGCAACGGCGAGTGCGACATGGCCCTGGCCGGTGGCGTGACGGTGATGGCGACCCCCACGGTGCTGGTGGAGTTCAGTCGGCAGCGCGGGTTGTCGCCGGACGGCCGGTGCAAGCCGTTCGCCGCCGCCGCCGACGGCACCGGCTGGGGCGAGGGCGTCGGCCTGCTCCTGCTCGAACGCCTCTCCGTCGCCCAGGAACGCGGCCACCGGGTCCTCGCCGTCATCCGCGGGTCGGCGGTGAACCAGGACGGGGCGAGCAACGGGCTGACCGCACCCCACGGCCCCTCGCAGGAACGGGTGATCCGGCAGGCCCTGGCCAACGCGAGGCTGACCCCCGCCGACGTCGACGCCGTCGAGGCCCACGGCACCGGCACCACCCTCGGCGACCCCATCGAAGCCCAGGCACTGCTCGCGACCTACGGACAACACCGGCGCAACGACCAACCACTGTGGCTCGGGTCGGTCAAGTCCAACATCGGCCACACCCAGGCCGCCGCGGGAGTCGCCGGGGTGATGAAGATGGTCCTCGCCCTCCGGCACGGTCAGCTCCCCCGCTCGCTGCACATCGACGCGCCCACCCCGCACGTCGACTGGGACAGCGGCAAGGTGCGGCTGCTCGACCAGCCGGTCGAGTGGCAGACCAACGGCCGGCTGCGCCGAGCGGGCGTGTCCTCGTTCGGCATCAGCGGCACCAACGCGCACGTGATCCTGGAAGAAGCGCCTGCCGGGGAACCCGCGCCGCTGATCCCGTCGGCCGCCGACCCCGCGTCAGCGGCCGCGGTTACGCCGGAGCCGGGGAACGAGGTGGTGGATCTGCCGGGTGGGGGCTGGGTGCCGTGGCTGCTGTCGGCGAAGACCGAAACCGCGCTGCGGGAGTACGGCCGCCGGCTGCGTGACTGGGCCGCCGACGCAGACGACCTGGACCTCGCCGGGGTGGCGCACGGCCTCGCGGGCCGCACCATGTTCCCCCACCGCGCCGTGATCCTCGGCCGCACCCTCGACGAGTTGCGCGAGGCGCTCACCGCCCTGATCGACGGCGACGAGCACCCCAATCTGACTGTCGGCGAAGCACACGACGGTGGGAAGGTCGCCTTCATCTACCCCGGCCAAGGCAGCCAATGGCCCGCCATGGCCCACCACCTCTACCGCACCTCCACCGTCTTCCGCGACAGCATCAACACCACCGCCACCGCCCTGAACCCCCACACCGACTGGTCACTCCGCGACGTCATCCTGCAAACACCCGACGCGGCCAACCTCGACCGCGTCGACGTCGTCCAACCCACCCTCTTCGCCGTCACCACCGCCCTCACCGCACTCTGGCGACACCACGGCATCACCCCTCACGCCGTCATCGGCCACAGCCAAGGCGAAATCACCGCCGCACACACCGCCGACGCCCTCACCCTTCACCAAGCCGCCCAACTCATCGCCCACCGCGGCCAAGCCCTCACCACCATCGAAGGCACCGGCGGCATGCTCGCCATCACCGGCCCCACCCCAAACGAACTACCCACCCTCCTACAAGAACTCGTCCCCGAACACACCAATCATCTCCACCTCGCCGCACACAATGCCCCCACCACCTGCGTCCTATCCGGCACCCCCCACGCCATCCAAGCCACCCACACCGCCCTCACCCACCACGGCATCACCGCCCGCACCATCCCCGTCACCTACGCCAGCCACAGCCCCCACATCGACCCCCTCCACACCCACCTCACCAACGTGACCGTCGACCCCCGAACCGGCCACACCACCTACTACAGCAGCACCCACCAGGCAGTACTGCCCGGCGCCCACCTCACCACCGACTACTGGTGGCACAACCTCCGCCAACCCGTCCACTTCCACCCCACCCTCCAAACCCTCATCACCGACGGACACCACACCCTCATCGAAATCAGCCCCCACCCCCTGCTCACCCCCACCATCGACAACCCCACCACCACCACCTGCCACACCCTCCGGCGCAACACCGACCCCTGGCACACCCTCCTCACCAACACCGCCCACCTCCACACCCACACCACCCACCCCATCACCTGGACCCGGCTACTCCCCCCACCCCACAC
>NZ_JBFAMU010000306.1:0-5926 GCF_040656655.1 Micromonospora sp. NPDC049799 | reverse complement strand
GCACCTCGGCGGTCGCGGTGGCGGCGTACGAGCCGGCCGCGCCCCGGGTTACCACGACCAGGCGTACGCCCTCCTCGCGCAACCGGCCGGCGGCGGTCTCCACCGACTCGCCCGGGAACAGCCACGCCAGATCCTCGTCACTGGCCTTGACCAGGTGCGCGTACCGGGCCAGGGCGAGCAGCCGACGCCGGGCCCCGTCCGGGTCGGCGAGCATCGCCGGACGGACGTTCGGGTCCAGGCTGACCAGCACCCGCCCGGCGGCGTGCTCCCGGGCCAGCACGTCCGCGACGAGGTCCGCAGCGGGTGGCAGGAGGACCGCGAGCGAGCCGGTGTGGAGTACCCGTGTGCCGGCCGGCAGGGTTTCCAGCTCCTCCGGCGTCCAGTGCCAGTCGGCGGTGCCGTCGAGGTGGAAGTCGTAGCTGGCCGCCCCCGTGTCGCCCAGCGAGACGACGGCCAGGGTGGCCGGGCGGTCGTCGAACACCGCCGACCCCAGGTCCACACCGTTGGCCACGGCGTGGTCGCGCAGCCGCCGCCCGAAGGCGGTACGCGAGAAGCGAGCCAGCATCGCGGTGGGACGGCCGAGCCGGGCCAGCCCCACCGCCACGTTGAGCGGGCTGCCACCCGGGTGAGCGGCGAAGAGGCCGTCGCCGCCGGCGGGGGCCAGGTCGACGACGGCCTCACCGAGCACGGCGAACACGCTCAGGCCCTCGCTGCCACGGCCCCGGTCGGCACCGCCGCCTCCGCCTGGGTGGGGGCGACCGGTCCGGCCTGCTCCTCGTCCGGTGCGACGTCGCGGCGGTCGTGCACCGAGTACGGGGTGCCGGGCGCGGCGTCGCCGAGCAGCACGGTGCCGTCGGCGGCGACCCGCACCGGGATCGGGTCACTCAGTTCCCCGACGAAGCGGCCCTGGGCGTCATGGTTGAGGAAGGCGAGCAGCTGCCACCGGCCGTCGGCGTCCCGGACCAGCCGGCCGCTGTAGAGGCTGTCGTCGGTGAGCCGCTGGGCGCGGGCGGCGTCGAACGGGCCGAGCAGCGAGTCACCGGGTACCACCCAGACACCGCAGGCGGCGGCGTCCCGGCAGCGTTCGGCGAGGTGGTCGCGCAGGCAGGAGAAGACCAGCAGCGGCTGGCCGTCGACGATCTCCACCTGCGGGACCTCCAGGTGGCCGAAGCCGCTGCCGGGCGCGGTGACCGGCGGCTGGGCGGTCCAGTGCAGGAGATCGTGCGAGCGGGCGTGGGCGATGACGCCCCGGTCGTCGACCGGACCCTCGTTGCTCCGCGCGGTGATCAGCATGTGCCAGCCGTCGCCGTCCGGGTCGGCGAACACCCACGGGTCCCGCCACGCCTCGTCGTGCCAGGTGGAGTCGCCGTAGCGCTCGTACCAGCGGCCGGCGGCGGTGAGCACCGGCGAGGTCGGGTGGCGCTCCCAGGTCAGCAGGTCCGACGACGTGGCCAGGCCGATCCGCTGGACGAGGGCCCGCTCGGTGCTGCCGGCACCGGTGTAGAACATGTACCACCGGTCGTCCGGGCCACGTACCACCGAGCCGGTCCAGGTGGCGATGTCGTCGAACGCGGGCCGGTCGGCTGGCACCAGCGCGTCGGCGAGTTGCGTCCATTCCCGCAGGTCGGTGGAGACGGCGTGGCCGACGCTGACCCGCCAGTGCCGCCGGTCCGGGTCGCCCAGCGCCCGGGAGGCGCGCAGGAAGAACAGGTGGTGGGTGTCGCCCTCGCGGGCGAACCAGAAGTCCCAGATCCAGGCGTCGGGCAGTCGCAGCACGGTCGTTACCTCTTCCTCGTACGCCGCGCTCGGGCGGCGGAGTGCGTCGGCGCCGCGTGGGGCGCGGCGGGGGTGCGTCGAGCACGCGAGCCGGCGGAGCCGGTCGCGGGTGTCCGCCGTGGGGGACGGCGGGTCGGGTCAGCGGGGCGGGGCGACGGAGTCGCGGCGTACCAGCGGGCAGGGCATGACGACCTGCCGGGCGGGACGCCGGCGACCGCCCTTGGGCTGGTCGAGCACCTCGACCATGGTCTCCACCGCCCAGGCGCCCATCTCGTAGTGCGGCAGCGCCACCGTCGTCAGCCCCGGGTGCAGGCCCTCGGCGATCAGCTCCTGGTTGTCGAAGCCGATCACCGACAGGTCACCGGGGATGCTCAGGCCCAGTTCCGCCGCGGCCCGCCAGGCGCCCATCGCCATCCGGTCGTTGAAGCAGAACAGGGCGGTGGGCCGCTCCGGTCGGTCCAACAGCTCCCGGGCCGCCCGGTAGCCGCCGTGGCTGTCGGAGACGTCAGCCCGTACCAGCTCCGGCCGGAACGGCACGCCGGCCGCGTCGAGGGCCTCCCGGTAGCCGGCAAGCCGGCCCCGGGTGGCCGGGATGTCGTCGACGTTGGTCACGAAGCCGATGCGGCGGTGGCCGTGCGCGAGCAGCTCGCCGGTCGCGACCCGGCCGCCACCGGGCTCGTCCGGCACCACCGACGGGACCGCCGGGTCGGGGCTGCTCGCGTCGAGCAGCACCACCGGCATCGGCCGCAGTTCCTCGGGCACGCTGACGACCTGGTGGTACATCGTCGCGTAGAGCACGCCGTCGACCCGGTGCTGGTGCAGCGCCTGGATCTCCCGCCGCTCCACCTCGGGGTCGCCCCCGGTGGTGAGCAGCATGAGCACCCAGCCGCGGGCCGAGGCGGTCTCCTGCGCGCCGAGGATGATCCGCCCGGCGTGCGGGGTGGTGGCGATGACGTCGCTGAGCAGCCCGAGGGTGTGCGAGCGCTGCAGCCGCAGCCCCCGGGCCAGACCGTTCGCCGCGTAGCCGAGCTGGCGGGCCGCCGACTCGACACGTTCGCGGGTGTCCGGGCTGACCCGGGTGCCGGACTTGTTGTTGAGCACGTGGGACACGGTGGTCACCGAGACGCCCGCCGCGGCGGCGACGTCCCGGATGCTCGCCTTCTGCCCCATCAGCTCACCATCGCAGTGTTCGCGCGGGTCCGGTCGTCCGGATCGGACGGCCGGTCAACGGTATCGGACCGGTCACTCGTCCCACAGGCCGTGCTCGGGCCAGCGGCGCGGCAGTCGCTCCGCCACCGGCGGGAGCTCGGGCAGCGGCTTGTGTGGGTGGTGCTGATACCAGTACGCGACGGACGAGAAGTCGTTGCCCTGGTCGTTGGCGTGCCCGTGCTCGATGGTGACCTTGATCGACGTCGAGAAGCGCACCGGGTCCTCGATGTGGAACCGGTACATGCTCCACAGGCCGAAGTGCTCCTGCGGGCTGCTGGCCAGGCTGATGCCGTGGTACGGCCCGGCGTACGCCCCGCTGGGGAAGCCCCACGCGGCGTTGAAGTAGTCCTCCGTGCCGGTGCCGTGCAGCGACGGCGGCCACTGCTCGCCGTCGATGAAGATCATGTCGTCGCCCTCGCCGGGCCACGTGTACGGCTGGTTCGACGCGTTGTGGTTGTCGATGCTGAGCACGCAGCCGACGTAGTGGCCGGCGCCGCCGTCGGTGTCGAGGATGACGTAGTTGTCCGCGCCGGTCAGGTTGGTGCCGGGGAGGTCCCACGGGGCCGGCACCTCGCCCGGGGCGAGCCCGTTCGGCACCGGCGTGCACGGCTTCTCCTGCCGGTAGTACGCGTGGAAGTAGGCCACGTCGTCCGGCTTCGCCTCGTCGGTCAGGTCGTAGTCGACGTAGTAGAAGAGGTTCTCGATCGGCTTGTCGCTCTCGTTGCGGATCACGATCTTCGCGGAGCTGCCGAACGGCATCGGGAAGTACGAGTTCATCGCGGCGGCGAACGGGCCCTTCGGGCCGCGGCGCGGGCCGAACACCATGCTCAGCGGCAGCGACACGTAGTGCGTGCAGGTGGCGTGCCCGACCCCGAAGAAGTCGCCGAGCGGGCTGCGGACGCTCGGGTTCTCCTCGCCGTCCCAGTACATCTCGATGACCAGCTTGCGCAGGTACTTCTCGGAGTAGCAGCGGGTGGTCAGCCAGATGTGCTCGATGACGCCGGTGCCCTCGATGTCGGCGAGCACGTGGGTCTCGCCGGGCGGCACGACGGCGAAGTCGCGGTTGCCGCCGGTGCGGTCCCAGCTCGACTCACGCTTGGAGCGGCCGGCCTTGACCCGGGTGAGACCCGCGAGGGGACTCGTGGGGCGCCAGAACGACATGGTGGTTCCTTTCTGGGGGTTGTGCGAGGGGGAGCGGCGGTCAGCCCTTGACCGCGCCGAGGCTGAGCCCGGCGACGATCCGGCGCTGCAGCAGCAGCGTCAGGACGACCGCGGGTACGGAGTAGAGGGTGGCCAGGGCCGTCATCGGGCCCCAGTCCAGGCCGAACTGGCTCTGGAAGTTGGCGATGGCGATGGGGGTGGTCTGGGCCCGGATCGAGGTGAGCAGCAGGGCGAAGAGGAACTCGTTCCAGGAGGCGAGGAAGGCGAAGATCGCGGTGACCGCCACGCCCCCGGAGACCACCGGGAGGATGACCCGCCGCAGCGCGCCGAGTCGTCCGCACCCGTCGACCAGGGCGGCCTCCTCGATCTCCCGGGGCACGCCCTCGAAGAAGCTGGCCAGCAACCAGATCGACAGGGGCAGCGCCACCGTGGTCTGCGCCAGGGCCAGGCCGGTGGGCGTGTCGGTGAGGTTGACCGCGCCGAGGATGGTGACCAGCGGAATGCCGATCGCCACCGCCGGTGCCATCCGGACCAGCAGGGAGCCGGCCATCAGCAGTCGTCCGGTGCGGGTGCGGTACCGGGTGATGGCCCAGGCCGCCGGGATCGCCAGGGCCATGGACAGCAGCGTGGCGATGACCGCCGTGCTGACGCTGTTGATGAACGAGGCGGTGACGCCGGGCCGGTTCAGGGCGGTCACGTAGTTGTCCAGGCTGAACCGCTCGGGCAGCACGGTCGGCGGCACCGCGATGGCGTCGACCGGCGGCTTGAACGAGGTGAGGACGAGGTAGACGAACGGGAAGCCGTAGATCACGACGACCGCGACGGCGGCGGCCCAGAGCAGCCCGGTCCTGATCCTTGCGGCGAGCACGTGGGACATCAGGACTCCCTACCGGGCCGCCAGATGGTCAGCACCGCGACCATCGCGACCGCCATCATGACGATCATGAACAGGGTGCTGGTGGCGGCGGCCGTGCCGGGATCGTTGTAGCTGACCATCGTCTTGTAGATGGTCAGGCTCAACGTCTCCGACGCGGACTGCGGGCCGCCGTCGGTCTGGATGAGGATCACGTCGAACGCGCGGGCGGCGTCCACGCCCCGGATGATCAGCGCCACCGCGATCACCGGCCGCAGCAGCGGCAGGGTCACGCTGACCAGCAGGCGCAGGCCCCGGGCACCGTCGAGGCGGGCCGCCTCGTACAGGTCCGGCGGGATCGCCTGGAGGCCGGCGTACAGGACCAGGGTCATGAACGAGGTGGTGAGCCAGATGTCCGGCAGCGCCACCGAGAAGAGCACCAGGTCCGGGTCGCTGAGCCAGGAGACGTCACCGGGGTCGTCCAGGATCCCGACCCGCGCGAGCAGTTCGTTGACGATGCCGACGTTGTCGATCATCAGGAACCGCCAGAGCAGGCCGGCGACCACCGGGGCGATCATCAGCGGGTAGAGGAACAGCGTCTGGAGGATCCGCGCCCGCGGCCCGAGCCGGTGGAACAGCAGCGCCACCGCCAGGCCGAGCACCAGTTCGGCCGTGACCACGATGACCGTGTACGCCAGCGTCCGCCCGGCCGCCGCCCGGATGGCCGGGTCGGTCAGTGCGGTGACGTAGTTGTCCAGTCCCGCGAAGCTGCGCCCGTCGCCGAGACCGGACCCGGTGTACAGGCTGTCGACCGCCAGCTTGACCAGGGGCCAGCCGACCAGCGCCAGCAGCACCACCACGGCCGGCGCGGCGAGCAGGGTGGCGTACCCGGCGTCCGACAGCCCACGGCGGGGCCGGGGCCGCCGC